>CALJZV010000273.1 GCA_937983475.1 uncultured Verrucomicrobiales bacterium | reverse complement strand
CCTGGACCCAGATCAGCGATGATTTAAACCCTCTGGTCCGCTTTTATGGTCCACGCGGCGTTGCGGTCAACCAACGCCCGAATAACTTGTCGCTTTTTGGCCGCGTGTATGTGGCGTCCACCCAGGCTGGCACCACCACCGCGACTCCCACTGCGAGCAACCGCACCACCGGCAAGGGCATCTACGTCCTGAAGGCCGACCTGACGGATGCCTTGGGCCAGGGCGATACTGAAAAAACCGGCGGCATTGCGTTTGACGCGAATGTTTTGAGCCCCTTCAAGATCGAAGTCGGCGAGGACAACAACCTCTACATCGGCGATTTTTCCAACAACAGCGCCGGCGTCTTCCGCACCGACCCCAACGTGGACAACGGCGAAGTGGTGCTGGATCAGCCCGGCTTGGGCAATTCAACCGTGCACACCACCTGCAATGGCTCCCCTGTGGCCAAAGGCTCACTGGCCGGCGGCAATCTAACCCTGTGGGCGATTGACGGCCAATGGCCCGGCACCGGCAACCGCAATCGTCTGCTTCGCTGGGACATCGGCTCGGGTCCCCTTCCTCATAATAATCCCCCGGCCGCCCAGTTGGGCACCGCCGGAAACGGCTCCACCAGCGACGTGCAGTCCGATCTCGACATCGCGCCGGATGGCAAGTTTTTCGTGATGCAGCATCGCGCGGCTGGCACCCCAGGCACCTATGATCCCAATCGCATTAATCTCCGTGTGTATGCCACCGATGGCACCACCCTGCTGTGGGATTCCCTTGCACAGAGCCTCTCCAATGGCTTAACGACCGATTTGATGGTTTTGGCTCGTGCTGTAAAAGTTTCCCCGAGCGGCAAGCACGTGGCCATCATCCGGAATGACACCCAAGTGTTGGTTGTCGGAATGACCAATGGCATCCCTGACTTTACCAAGACCAACCTGGTCAATGTTTTCGGAGCCACCTCGGCCACCTCAACCACCGGCCGTGAAGTCGGCTGGGACGCCGCCGGCAATCTCTACGCCGCCAACACCACGCACGAAAAACTGCGCGTCTGGTCTCCCGGTGGCACTACGACTGCGGTCACCGATTCGGCTGGCACCTTCCAAATCCTGACGCCCGCTGCGGAAGTCAGCGTGACCGCGCCGGATAATTTCGCCTCTGAACCCGGCTCCAACACCGGCACCTTCACCATTACCCGCGGCGGTGACACGGCTGGCGCACTGACTGTGTTCTACACCCTGGGCGGCACTGCTACCAACGGCGTGGACTACGTCAATCTTCCTGGCTCAATCACCTTTGCTCCCGGGGCGACCTCGACCAACATCACCGTCACTCCAATAGACGACGCCATTGCCGAGTTTGCTGAAACAGTCATTCTCAGCCTGAGCGGCAACACGAATTATTCCGTCATCGCTCCCGCAAGTGCCACAGTGACCATCCATGACGATGAAACACCGGAACTGATCATTTCAGCCACGCGGCCGACTCTACTGGAATGCTATTCGCCGTCGCGCGCCACCTTCCAGGTTTCCCGCAAGGGCCGCACGAATGACGTTTTGACAGCGAACATCTCCTATTCGGGCACCGCAACGGCTGGCTCCGACTTCACAGGGCCTGCAACCGTCAATATCGCCGCCGGCGTGGTGAACCAAAACTTCACCATCGCCCCCGTGAACGACAACCTGGTGGAGGGCGAAGAAACCGCCATCGCCAACATTGCCGCAGGCGCCGGATACACCATCGGCACGCCCAGCGCAGCGACCGCCTTCATCAAGGATGACGACACCTCCGGGAACCAACTGTTCGCCGACAATTTCGACACCGACACCTCGGCCAACTGGACGGTCAACCGCGACGATGGCGGCTTCGACACGTTTGCCGACTTCAATTACGACTACAGCTCCGATGGCATTCCCGCTGCGCCCAATTCCTCAGGCACAACCCGCGGCCTGAAATTCCGCGTCAATGAATCGCTCGGCTCGGTCAATGGCATGAGCGCCTCGCCCATTAGCCAGAACTTCACCGGCGATTACCGCCTGAAGTTTGATGCCTGGATCAACTTCAACGGCCCGCTGGCTGCGGGCGGCCCCGGCTCCACCGAGCACTTCAGCGCCGGCATCGGCGCCAGCGGCACCGTGGCTGTCTGGCCCAATGGCGCGTCGGACGGCGGCTGGTTCGCCGCCAGCGGTGACGGCGGTACCACCAGCGACTACCGCGCCTACATCAACAACGAACTGCAAGTGCAGGGTTCTGGCGCCTACGCGGCCGGAACCGGAGTTGACGCGTGGAACAACCTTGATCCTTATTACAACCTCTGGGGCGGCTTGGCGGCTCCCGCGGCTCAGACCAACGCGCACCCGCAGCAAACAGGCAGCACCAGCACGGGCACGATGGGCTTTGCCTGGCATTGCGTGCATATCGTCAAGGAGGGCGAAGTGGTGACTTGGCTCATCGACGGCGTGAAAATCGCCTCGATCACCAACACCGTGGGCAAGCCCTTTAACACCCAAGGCAACATCTTCGTCGGATACTTCGACCCGTTTGCCAGCATTTCGGACAACGCGGCGTTGAGCTTCGGCATTGTGGACAATGTCCGTGTGGAAACCCTGTCTGCCCCGCTGGCCACCGTTCCGAACATCACCAGCGTTCAGATCGTTGGCGGCACCAGCGTGCAGATTGACTTCACCGGCGGCACCAGCGACACGCCTTCGAACTTCCCGCTCCAGAGCGCGGTCAATGACGTGACCGGACCCTACACTCCGGACGGCAGCGCCAGCATCATCCAGATCAGCCCCGGCGTCTTCCGCGCCACGGCGACCTTCTCCGCCGCGCAGAACCGCTTCTACCGCATCCTGCGCAACTAGCACGGTTTATTTCCTCACGAGGCATCCGGTTTACCGGGTGCCTCTTTTTTTATACCCAGCCGAAAACTTTACAGGTCGCTCAAGCGCACTTACTTTTACCGCCTTGTGTTGGAACAGAAGAAAACCCGGGTGTTGGTCGGCATGAGCGGCGGCGTGGATTCGTCCGCCACGGCAGCCCTTTTGCTGGAACAGGGCTACGACGTGGTGGGGGTCACGTTGAAACTGTGGCCGCAGGATTGTGTCTCCCGCGCCGAGGACAAGTGCTGCGGCCCGCAGGCGGTCATGGACGCCCGGTCGGTTTGCCACAAACTGGGCATTCCCTACTACCTGGTGGATGAAGCGGAAGAATTCCAGAAGCAGGTCATCCAGTATTTCGCCGACGAATACAAGGCCGGGCGCACCCCCAACCCGTGCGTCATGTGCAACCAGAAGCTCAAGTTTGGCACCCTCATCAACCGCGCCCGCCAACTGGGCGCGCAGTTCATTGCCACCGGTCACTTCGCGCGGCTGGAACGAACGCCCGAAGGCCGGGTGCTGCTCCGCAAGGGTTGCGATCCACGCAAGGATCAAAGTTACTTTTTATTTTCTTTGAAGCAGGACCAATTGGCGTTCTCCCTGTTCCCTCTTGACAAAAAAACCGAGGCTGACACCCGCGACTTGGCCCGCGTCTGCCAGCTC
>CALJZV010000272.1 GCA_937983475.1 uncultured Verrucomicrobiales bacterium | reverse complement strand
CTGATTACCCCATTCACCCCGCAGAGAACCAGATGCAGCCTACCGGATGCTTACGTTATTTCGGGCGCGTGTATTACTGGATCGAAGGATTGACCGTGGCGAGTTACACGTTTGAAGCACATTTCAAAACCATTCCACGAAAGACCTGGTATTCAAAGGAAGGGAAGAAAAGGACTGGTGGCGGTTACTGTGTTCGCTCAAAGCGCCATCGAACTGCCGTGCGCGGCAATATATTTAATCTCGCCATTGATTTCGATACTCAACTGCGCTTTTGGTGGGAAGGGGCCGACGTTAAAGTTCCCGACGCGAGACTCTTTATGGAACGAAACGCTGGCAACCAAAATTGTCTTAGGAAAAGCGGCCGAGCACGTTAGCCGAGGCCATCGGAAGGCTTTTCCGCCCTCCAACGTAAAAGAGTATTCTGGTCCAAAAATTCGCTCATGTGTCCACAGGCGCCCACACGTTGCTGCCTTTTGATTTCCAGCCAATATTCTGAACGCGATTCAGAAGCATGAAAATTCATCCAATCAACAGCGTGCTTGGGAAGTCCTGCTGCCAGCTCACTGTGCGAAAGCGCGTTCATAGGAACCCACCACCATCCAGAGCCGTCTTGAAGCAAACCTTTCACACTGAGGGCAGCCCCGGATAGCGCATCTAATGTATGAAGGCTCAGATAGGCGCGGTGTTCATGCACAAATCTTCTCAGTTTTGGCGTGTTGGCTTCAGTCAGTTCACTACGACGACCAAGGAATACATGACACACAGGATATTCAATTTGTGGCATTATCTTGCGGGCGTAGTCTAAATAGCGATGCACCCAGCTATTCCAATCACGCACTTGCTGGATTGCATGAGTTAGTTCAGCCGTAGGATTTCCGTCGCGGGTAAAGAGCTTGCACCGCGAAGGCTCGATTTCAACCAAATGCCATTCCGGTCCAAAACTGCTCGTATCAAACCACGCGAAATCGACTTCATGATCACTACCGAGTTTCACTTTCGAATACACCGGAGAGTTGCCCAGCAATCGCAAATATCCGTTAAAGAAATATGTATGACGGGCCAAAAATGCGTGCAATTCGGCTTCCGAAGTATTGCGATCCAAAAGTGCGTCGTATTCCGCCACGTCCTTGTCGATTTGGTCGGCTGTCAGAGACGCCACAAGAGGGTCAATTTGCACTTCCGAATTCCGATCCTGTGAAGATTGCATGTCTACATTATTACTCCCTCCTCCCGATCGGAGATAAAAAATTAAATCTTGACGGTGCTTCCTCGTTAAAAAAAAGATAGATGAAATCATTTCGCTCGGCAAACTTCCGCGATGCGACGTCCACCCGGCAATGATTTGGATTTAGGCGAAATTGCAGGCCGAGGCAAGCCACTCTTTTTTCCTCGGGAGCTGCGGGACAAACATCTTTACGTTTGTGGTGGAACCGGCACCGGGAAGTCAAAGTTTCTGGAGCATCTAATCCGACAGGACATCAAAAAGTGGAATCAGAGTAAGTGTGGCCTTCTCCTGCTCGACCCTCACGGCTCGCTGTATGACGGTCTGATGAAGTGGATCACGTGGAACCGCAAATACATCGATGCTCCAATCGTTACGATTGATTTGCGACAGGACGATTGGATTGTCTCATACAACCTCTTGCGTCAACGCACGGCTGACCCGGCTGTTTTGGTGGATAATCTTACCGATGCGATGGCGTATGTTTGGGGACAGGGCGGAACGAATCAGACCCCGCTGTTCGCTCGTTGGTCGGGAAACGTCTTGCGAGCATTGTATGAAAAGAATTTGACGCTCGTCGAAGCGGAATTCCTCGTTGACCGTGTTGCCCGGCAAGTTCGTTCCGCCATGACCTCAGACTTGCGAGACAAACCATCGCGGCAAGATTGGCAGTTCGCTGATACGCTCAACGCGAAGGATTTCGAGGCGCAAATCGGAAGCACAGTTAATCGTCTGCAACGATTCATAAGGAACCAAACGATGCGATCTATGTTTGGCCAGCCCGGTGTGTCGCTGGACTTAGGCAAAGCATTGGAACAGGGATCAGTAATCTTGGTCAGCCTTGCCACTGAACGCGCTAAGATTTCCAAAGAGAATGCTGAATTATTTGCAACGCTGCTATTGAGTGATCTTTGGACTGCTGCCCAGGAACGGGGCAAGGATGCCGACAACCCGCCGAAACCGTTTTACGTCTACCTCGACGAGTTTCAACGATTCGTCACACCGACGATTTCAGACAACCTCGACGAGGCCCGCGGGTTCGGTCTTCATCTGACCATGGCGCACCAGTTTCCGAATCAGCTGCTTGATCGCGGAGAGAACGGGCGGCGCGTTTACAATTCCATTATGGAGAACGCGTCGAGCAAAGTAGTCTTTCGACTTTCCCATGAAGATAATCTTCGTGTTATGGCACAGTGGCTATTCATGGGCGTAATGAATCCCTACGAAGTGAAACATGAACTCTACAGCACCAAGGTTATGGCATATCGGGAGGAAATGCGTACAACTCACAGCCGCAGCAAGGGCAGCAGCAAAGGTGGAGGAATTTTTTCCGGCCTGACAGAAAGCAACACGTTGAGCGGCAAGATTATCGACGACGATGAAGAAGAACCGGATGCGTGGAATGAGTCTACTGCAAATTAATCGGGCGAC
>CALJZV010000271.1 GCA_937983475.1 uncultured Verrucomicrobiales bacterium | reverse complement strand
AATCAGGCCGGTCTCGCCCCGGGGCGAGGTCTTTTCCAAAGTGTCGAGCAGTGTTTGCAGATGGGCCGGATTGCGGCGCGGGGGAATTTCCTGGACGGTCTTTTCACCCACGCAAATCAGCCCGGCGGCGTCGCCCTGGTGAATGATCATGTAGGCCAGCGTCGCGGCCAGTTTTCGCGCCAGGTCGAACCGGCTGCCGTGCGCGGAGGCAAACCCCATCGAGGCGCTGCAATCGAGCACCAGGTAGCAGCGCAGGTTGGTTTCCGCCACGAACTCCTTCATGAAAAATTTGTCGGTGCGGCCAAAGACCCGCCAGTCCAGGCGGCGGATGTCATCGCCGGGCGAGTAGTTGCGGTATTCGGCGAACTCGACGCTGGAGCCGCGATGCGGGCTTTTGTGATGGCCGGAGACCGAGCCTTCCATCGGGAACCGCGAAAGCACTGGTTGCCCCATGAGCCGGGAAAGAACCTGCGAGTCGAGCAGTTGGGAAGCGGCGTCAGCCACGGACTTTTTCTCCGCGCACTTCATCGAGCAGTTTCTCGACGATGAAGTTGCTGGTGATGCCTTCGCTTTGCGCCTGGAAATTGGTGAGGATGCGGTGCATCAGCACCGGCTCGGCCACGGCTTCCAGGTCCTCCATGCGCACCAGATAGCTGCCCTGGAGCACCGCGCGCGCCTTGGCGCCGCGAACCAAATACTGGATGGCGCGGGGCCCGGCGCCCCACGTGACCCATTTTTTCACCCAGTCCATGGCGCCTTCCGACTTGGGCCGCGTGTGGCGGACCAGGTCCACGGCCGCGTCGTAGATGTGGTCGGGCACGGGCACGCGCTCGACGACTTTCTGGAAATTCAAAATCTGCTCGCCGGTGATGATGTGCTTGAGCGACTCGGGCGGTGCGCCGGTTGTCTCACGGGCGATGCGCCGTTCCTGGTCGAGCGTCGGGTAGTCCAGGGCAATTAAAAACATGAATCGGTCCAGTTGCGCCTCGGGCAGCGGATACGTGCCTTCCTGCTCGATGGGATTCTGCGTGGCGAGCACGAAGAAGGGCGAGGGCAGCGGGAACATTCTTCCGGCCACGGTCACGCGATGCTCCTGCATGGCCTCCAGAAGCGCGGACTGCGTTTTGGGCGGCGTGCGGTTGATTTCGTCGGCGAGGATGATGTTGGCGAAAATCGGGCCCTTGGTGAAGACGAAGGCGCGTTTTCCGGGCTGGTCGGTCTCCTGTAGAATGTCAGTGCCGGTGATGTCCGAGGGCATCAGGTCGGGCGTGAATTGAATGCGGTTAAACTGGAGCGACATCACCTGCGACAGGGAGTTGACGATGGTGGTCTTGGCCAGTCCGGGCACGCCCATGAGCAGGCCGTGGCCGCGCGCCAGGATGCAGATGAGCAGGCGCTCGATGACCAGGTCCTGCCCGATGATGACCTTGGCCAGTTCGCCCCGGATCTCCTTGTAGAGGCCGCGCAACTGGTCAATGGCGGCGACATCGCCGGAAGACATTTCCTTGGAAGGTTCGCTCATAAGTCGGGGAAGTGTGCCACACGCCTTGGTGTGGAGAAAGGGGGAAAGTTTTCAACGGCCGCACGCCGCATTTTCCTGTCAGCCGGGCACGACCATTCTGAAGCGCGGGATGCGCGTCAACACCCGGCGGCCGGTGGCGTCCACGCCCAGGTAGCTGCCCTCGGCCACGGCGGTGCGGGTGTCGAGCAAATGAAAGGAGTTGTAGGTGAATTTTTCGCCCGGCTCGATGGTGGGGTGTTGGCCCACGACGCCGTCGCCCTCCAGCGCCATGACCTCGCCGCGCGTGTTGGTCACCACCCATTTGCGGCCCTTGATGGTCACCGGCAGCTCGGTGTCGTTATGGATGCTGATGAAATAGACAAAGCAATGGGGGCGGTCGGGCGGCGTCTGCACCTCGGGCTGATAAAGCACTTCATCCACGGTTACTTTCAAACCCGGCGGCTCCAGGATGTCTTTGCTGCTGCTCATGAAGAAAAGTTACTGGTCCAACGGGCCACCGCCAAGCGCAATGCCGCGTGGTCAAACGGGCCACAGATGAATAAGCGCAAGCCCCATGGGCAATTAAAAGCGTTGGCGCATTGATGTATCCATCCAAGGGCCAATATTGAGGGTGATTTGGTTGAAATCCATTCACGGGTCTTTCCGGGGCAACCATGAGCCCACTGTTGGTGAAGTGTCGCGTCCGTGAGGGCGGGTGCAAGGCGGGTGGTGTCTGCTCGCTGGGAAAGCCGGAAAGGAATTTATGATTTTGTCTTTTGTGAGGCAGCGTCCGGCGCGGTGCGGTGCGGTGCTCGCCGCGCTGATGGGGGCGGCATTATGCGCGAACGCTGCGGAATACTACGTTTCGGTTGATGGCAACGACGCCAATGAGGGCTCGTTTCAATCGCCCTTCAAAACGGTTCAGAAGGGCATGAACACCGTCCAGCCCGGCGACACCCTGTTCCTTCGCGGCGGCATTTACCGGGAACAGGTGGAGGTGACCGGAACGGGCGGCGCCGCCGGGAACCCCATCCGCGTTTTTGCCTATCCGGGAGAGCAACCGGTCATTGCGGCGTCCGAGCTGGTTCGGGACTGGGCACGGCACCGGGAGCGGCACAAGGCCATCTGGATATTGGAGAACTGGCCGGTCAACAGCCAGCAGGTGTTTCAGGACGGGCAACCACTCCAGCAAATCGGCATGCCCAGCTCCCTGTTTTCGTTGAACGAATACCCCAACCCGGTCGGCAACGGGCTGGAGAGCATGGCGCCGGGCACATTTTACTACGACCAGGCCAGTCAGACCTTGTACGCGTGGTTCTTTGGCAATGCCAATCCACGCCGGGTCGGGGTGGAAGTGTCCGTGAGAGATCGAACTTTTTTCATTCATCCGCCGAGAGGTTTTTTTCACGTCAGGGGTCTTGTCTTTCGCCACAGCAACAACGCGGCGGTAGTGCCCCAGGGCGCCTCGGTGTTTGTCTCCAGCGACAGCGTGATTGAGGATTGCACTGTGGAGTGGGCGGACTTTGCCGGCCTGCATTTGGGAGAGCGCTCCCGGGCTTTGAACTGCACGGTGGCCAACAGCGGCGCGGTCGGCATCGGGGCCAACATGGCCGGCGGCATTCTGGTCAGCGGCTGCCTGGTGGCCTCCAACAATTATCGAAACTTCAATCCCTCCTGGCACGCCGGCGGCCTGAAGATGATTCCCCACGTGGACGGCGTGGTGGAGAAGTGCGAAATCGCCTTTAACCATGGATCGGGGGTTTGGTTTGACACCTGTCGCACCGGCAATTCCATCACCGTCCGAAACAATTACATTCACAACAACAACAACGATGGTTCCGGCGTGTTTCTGGAACGCACCCGCAACGCGCAGGTCATCAACAACATTATCGCCGGCAGCCACACCCGCGGGGTGTATGTGTCCTCCTCCGATGACTGCAAGGTTTACAACAACACGCTGGCAGGGACGGCCTCGTATTCGGCAGTGGAGATGAACGGCGTGCGCCAGGCAGGCGAAACGCTGACCAACAACCGGTTGTTCAACAACATCGTCGTCAACGATCACCATGAGGGCTATGAGCTGGTCATGCGCCAGGAAAACGGCGCGACAATCCAGGGAAACCAAAGCGACAACAACAATTTTTTCCAGACCGCACGTTCCATCCGGTTTTCGAGGGAGGGGGTATTCTTCGACAATCTGAACGCCTGGCAGCAGGCCACGGGCTGGGATCAGTCCAGTCTCAATGCAAACCCGCAATTTCTGGTCGGTGCCGGGGACAATTATGAAACCATTCCCGGCAGTCCGGTCGTGGATGCGGGCACGCCGTTGGCCGAGGTTCTGGATGATTATCGGGGCGCGGGGCGGCCGCAGGGCCGCGCCTACGACATCGGGGCGTATGAAACGGCGCAGGCGGGCGGCGTGCTGCCGGTGTTCCACTCCATCGTGCGGCTGGCGGACACCTTCCGGTTGACGTTTACGCTGGTTCCAAACCGGACCAACTTATTGCAAGGCACCAGTGATTTTGTGGAATGGGTGCATCTTCAGGAATACGCAAACACCAATGGTGTAGCGCAACTCGACGACACCAATCCCAACGGCCAACTGCGGTTTTACCGAATCGTGATACCGGAGTAACGCATGCATGAAGCAACCCCAAAGGCGAGGGCTCAAGCGGTTTGCTTCGCCGCAACAACCCTGGAGTCAAA
>CALJZV010000270.1 GCA_937983475.1 uncultured Verrucomicrobiales bacterium | reverse complement strand
AACCGAAAGAATCAAGCTCCGTCAGGAGCGGCATATTCCGCCCCTACGGGGCTTGGGGATATTTTTGTCGCGGGCGGTTCTACAAAGATGTCGCCCCTGACGGGGCTGGAGTTGGCGCGCAGCGGGAAACTGCTGACGTGTCACGCCGACTGGTTGCGCCGAAAGGCGATGGAGGCAAAAGCGCAGGGAAGGCGAAAGCGGTTGGGATTTCTCTCGCCGCTGGACAGATGGCTGAAGACATTGGCCAATGATAATCAATTTGGTGAAGCAGGGCTTACAAAAAAACTTGTGACTACAGTCCCAATCATGTCCTAGTCTTGATTTCAGGTTGAGCCGCAAAAAGAATAAATCAGATCAGAAGGGCAGCGATATGAATGAAGCTGACAAAAAGAATCGAACTGATTCTTCTACAGCCCTTGTTGAAATAACAAAGCACGCTCAAGAGCAGATTTCCTGGGTGCGTTCAGCGTATGGTTGGATTGCGACTTTGATCGCAACATTAATAGCAGTTGGGTTTTGGTTTTCCTATAAAGACGTGCGCGATTTCAAGGCCGAGATTCGCGAACAAGGTGAGAAAATTCAAAAATCACAAGAGGCGGAATTGGAACTCTTGAGCAAGAAGTTGCGGACGGACCTTCAAGCCGAGGCAGATGGCGTACGTAAAGAAGTAATCACACGGATTGATTCCGAATTTGAGACGCAACAGATAACAAAGCTTGTGCATGAAGAGGCAAGACAACGAATTGACGCAATAGCTGATGTTTTAATTCAAAGCGCGATTTCCAATCAACTTGCTCCAGTACGGACAGACTTCCTCAATCAATTAGCCAAAAGTAGAGAAGAAATCCGAGGCCAAATTGAAAAGCTTGATCAGGATTCACAACGTGCTCATGAAACTGAAGCAGAACTACGCAGAACTCTTACCGAAGCGCGAACTCTTCTCACCAAACTTGATCAACAATCCGACTTTGTTATGGCAATTTTGGCTGCTCAAAGTGATGACAGAAAAGCATACGAGAAATTAGATGAATGGTCTCGAAACGAAAAATATCCGCTTCGGACTGAAGCGCGAAATGCTGTATCCACAATTCAAAAAAGCTACGTAGGCCTGTTTGCTGAACGCTCTTATGCGGTTATCCCATGGGCGACGAATACAATCCCAGAGGGTTTCAGCTTCAATAAAATTCAAGAGATTTGGCACAAACTTCCCGGCAATTACGCGCGACACTTCGTCGATTTTGTCTGGGGACATACGAATATTACCCAGGAGCAGAAGATGAGCTTGCTTCGGGAAATCCGTGAGGACAGCCATAATAGTTTAGACGCAGCGAATAAAGCAGCACAGTTGTTGGCTGACGAACTGAAGGCGGAATACAACCCGCCATTTGTTTTTTCAGACATTGACCGCAAGTGGGATGAGCGAAAAAAAACCAACCACTCACCATTGAGCGTGACCAACAGTCCTCCGGTTGCAAATCCATAGTCGCTATTCTCATTCGATTCCCCGGCTCTTTCACGCCGTCGCCAGATTGTCCTCCAACACGTTCGATTTGCCTGAAGGAGTCTCAGTCTCGGTAGCCGAGGGCTGGTGGCTGTCCGCAAGGACACGGATCGGCTCGTAAAACGTATTCCGCTGCACCGGAATGCGGCCGGCTTCGCGGATGGCCTTGATCATTTCGGCCTCGGTCTGCAACTGCGGCGTGGTGGCGCCGGCCATGTGGAAAATCTTCTCCTCGATGATGGTGCCGTGAATGTCGTCGGCGCCGTAGCTCAACGCCACTTGCGCCAGCTTCATGCCCATGCCCACCCAGTAGGCGGTGATGTGGTCGAAGTTATCCAGAAAAATCCGGCTCACGGCGATGGTCCGAAGCGAGTCAAACCCGGTCGGCGGCGTTGTGACGGGAATCTGGTTGTTCTCGGGCTGATACGGCAGCGCAATGAACCCCGTAAACCCGCGCGTTTCGTCCTGCAAGGCGCGCAGTTGCCGCAGGTGATCCACGCGATCGGCCAGCGATTCGACATGGCCGAACAGCATCGTGCAGGTGCTGCGTCCGCCCAACTGATGCCAGGTGCGGTGAACGTCCAGGTATTCCTCGGCGGATTCCTTGCCCTTGGCGATCTGCGACCGGACTTCCTTTTGAAAAATCTCCGCGCCGCCGCCGGTGAGCGAGTCCAGGCCCGCCTCTTTGAGTTCAATGAGCGTGTCGCGCACCGATTTTTTCGCCAGCCAGGCCAGATGGAGGATTTCAATGGCCGTGAAGCATTTAAGTTGCAACCCCGCGCCCAGCGCCTTCAACGCCTGAAGCATTTCCTTGTAATAACTGAACGGCAACGAGGGGTGCAGTCCGCCGACGATATGCAGTTCGGTGATACCCAGACTCAGCGCCTCACGGGCCTTTTGGACAATTTCCTCGGTGGAAAGCTGGAAACCGTCCGCGTCGCGCTTCTTTTTGGCGAAGGCGCAAAACTGGCAGCTCAGGATGCAGTAGTTGGAGTAATTGATGTACCGGTTGATGATGTAGCTGGCGCGATTGCCGTTTTTGCGCTGGCGAACCAGGTCGGCGATGGCCCCCACCGTGTTCAGGTCCTTGCTCTCAAACAGGCGCAGGGCGTCGGCCTCGGAAATGCGCTCACCGGCCGCCACTTTGTCGTAGAGGTCGCGCAATTCACTGCGTTGAACAAAGAAGTTCATGTCTGTTTACGTTAACCAAATCCAAGATAACAAGCCAACGCCGGCAATTGTCATTCTCCGGCAGCCTTGATGGCTTCTCTTTTCACTGCATCCGAAACGCGGAAGCCGGCAAGAGATTCGAGTTGGTGAATAACTTCTCGCGCCGATGAAATTTTCCCGCAGCGCTTGGCGTCAACTATCAATCCAATCAGTCCGGTCATTCGAATTCCTTCGCGCGCCGCAATTTGACGACCGAGTTTTTCATCTATCAAAAGCAAATCCGCTCTAACTTCTTTGGCCAAGACGATGGCCTCGGCCTCTCCGGCATCGAGTTCCACCTTCAGCCTCGCCACATACGCGCTGTCCGACACCTGCCTTACCTCCAGAAACGAAGGAATTTCAAAAATGCGCTCGCAGCAATTCGTTGCAAACCGCTTGGGGAATCAACACTTCGCCGTGCAATTTCTGAAGCAGACCAATGCGGCCTATTTGAATGAGCGAAGTGATTACCGAGGTGTCACTGACAACAATCATTCTTCGCGCAAGGCTGCCAAAGTTCGAAGATCATTCTGTAAGTCTTCCAAGTCGTAATGAACTGAAATACCGCGCCGCCCCAATTCCTTTTGAAAGTCCAACTGCGTCAGCCTGGCGATTTCCGCCGCGCGTCCCAACGTAATGCGCCGATTGGTGTATAGGCCGACAGCAAAGTCCAGCAACGCTTCCGCTTCGGTCAGTTTCACGCCCCGAAGCGCCTCATCCTGAACTTCGATTTTCATAAGTGGACCCTAACAGCGCTCCCCTGCGACCGCAAGCCCGGCAAGGGAAAGACGCTGGCAACAACAATTGAAAATCGTATTTAAAAAAACCAGAGAAGCGGTAACTTGGCATCAAGTTCAAATGTTGAATTGGTTCAATCAAACCTATGAGCGCCGCGTTCGCCGATAAAATCCAAATGCAGCACATGCTCTTTGCCGAGCTATCCAGCATGTTCGGCAAGGAAGTCCCGCTCTATGACAAGTCGCTGCTGGTGAACCGGGAGTCCAACAAAACGGTTTGCGCGCTGCTGGGACGGATCCACGGCGGCTTTTCGCTTTCCGACGAGCAACTCGACAAAACCAGCGGCGAACGCCATGGCGCCATCCGCATCGGCAAGCCCGAGGAATACCGCTGGGTGACGGGCCTGTTCGCGGCGTTCGGCATGGAGCCGCACAACTTCTACGACATGACCAATGTCGGCGCCAAAAGCCAGCCCATCATCGCCACCGCCTTCCGGTCCTCCAAAAATCCCGAGCACCGCGTCTTTACCTCGCTGCTGATGACGGATTACTTCGACCCGGCAACGCGCAAGCGCGTCGAAAACATCATTGCCACACGCCAGGTTTTTTCCGAGCGGGCCAAGGAATTGATTCGGAAGAATGAGACCGAGGGCGGCCTGACCTGGGACGAAGCCAAGGAACTCATCCTCGAAAGCGTGACGCGCATTTTCAAGTGGACCGGCAAAGCCCGCGATTACCAGCTTTACAAGGACCTTTGCGACGCAGGATTCAAAATCGCCGCCGACATCGCCTGCTTTGAGTCGCATCATTTGAATCATCTCACGCCAAACACCTTCTGCATGGACCTCTACACGGCCTGCATGAAGTTCTGCCTTGGCGAGCTGGACGAAAAGACCTTCGGTGAACGGGCCATCCGCGCGTTGACGCACCTGCGGGACACCGCCGACGCCGATTATTTGAAGCTTCACTTCAAGCACCTGAGCAGCCGCGACATTCAGCAGTTTTCCACAGGAACCGTGGACGCCAACACCATCAATCAACTGGCAGAAAAATTAAAGCGCCGTTTGCAGGAACCCGATTTGGCCCTCAGTAAATTAAAGCACTCGGGCTACAAGGACTTCACCGAAGGCCCGCCGACCGACACGCCCATTTTGCTGCGCCAGGACGCCTACAAGGCGCTAACCGAGCCGGTCACGTTCCATCAGGCCGACGGTTCCACTGTCAACGCCGAGCACACCGCGCGCTTCGGGGAAATTGAACAGCGCTTTTACGCCACAACTCCGAAAGGCCGCAAACTCTACGATGAGTGCCTGGCCGCCGCCGAAGCCATGAAGGAAAAAAATCCGGGCCTGATCAAAAAGGACTACGCCGCCTACCAGGAAGCCTATGCCCAATGCTTTGCCGCATTCCCCAAGACGCTTCCCGAACTGCTGGCGCAAGGGCTGGTTTACGGCCGTTTCAGCGCGACGGAAAAGGGTTTGGCCGCGAAGGACAACATTCAAACAACCGATCTGTCGGAACTGGTCCGGCTCGGCTATGTGGAATACGAAGGCCTGCGTTATGAGGACTTTTTGCCTGTGAGCGCGGCGGGAATTTTTGCCTCCAATCTGGGGCAATACGGCACCCAGTCCACCGCCGCCGAAAAGCCGGTTTACACCCAGAAACAGCTCGAAAAAATCATGGGCAAAACAATCGTGGACTCGAACGACCTCTACCACGCGATGCAGGCGGAATCGGTCCGGAACACCTATTCGCAGCTCGGAATTTACGGCAAAACATCCACTTCCGAGAAGGCCGCCTTGGAGCAGGCACCGGCAGGCTAAAGTGCCTGCTAATGGAATTTGACCGAAAACGCGCTACTTGTTTACTTCAGGACATTAAGGTTCAGACCGCGATTCCCCCAACTCACAGACGGTCTTTCCCCGATTGTTGCCGAACAACGGTCTGATAATCTGGCTGCGTTGTTTGGGGGGATAAAGGCCGGCTTCAGATGATTGGTTGTGCATCTGGAGCCGGCCTAATTCTTTGGTCTTTTGGTCTGTTTGCTCCGAACCGGAAAAATGAAGGGGTTAAAAGAGGTAAGGCCACGCTTTCGCGTGGCCTTGTTCACCAAACCTCACCATCCTGATTATCCTTGCGTCGAGAAACAATTTATCGAAAGCCGTTGAACCTGTAAGCAAGGTTGTTTTTATATTTACAAGTAGGGCTTTTCCCTACATTTGACGCAACTCCGCAATTGTGGAGCGTTTCAGCACTGGGCACAATTCAACCACCACGTGGAAACGCAACATTCAGGACGATAGCGGCTTGTGAATTCTTAAAAGATCCGGATGCAGCTTCTTTTTCTTGCGGAAGGTGTCCCGCAGGGGCGTGCAGACCAACTTGCCGCCGACTTCGCCGACCATGACGCGACTCTGGCCTTCGGCAAATATTTCCACGGCAAATGCGCCAAGCTTGCTGGCAAGAATGCGGTCCCCGGTGGCCGGCGCGCCTCCTCGCTGCAAATATCCCAGAATGGCCACGCGGTATTGATGGCGGCTCAGGCGCTTGAGTTCCTCGGCAACGTGAATGGCGCCACCGTCGCATCCTTCGGCCACGACAATAATGCTGCTGGTTTTGCCACGACGCTCACCCTCGCACAACCGTTTGCAAATGGCGCGAATGTCTGATTTTCGCTCCGGCAAAATGACTTCCTCCGCCCCGCTGGCGATGGCCACGCTCAGGGCAATAAAACCACTGTGACGGCCCATGACCTCGACCAGGAAAAAGCGCTCATGGGATTCAGCCGTGTCGCGGATTTTATCAATGGCCTCGAGGGCGGTTTCCACGGCGGTGTCGAATCCGATGGTAAAATCGGTCCCGAAAAGGTCGTTGTCGATGGTTCCCGGCACGCCGATGATTTGTCCTTTCCAGACTTTGGCCAGGTCTTCTCCGCCGCGAAAGGAGCCATCGCCCCCGATGATCACCAGACCTTGGATTTGGTGCCGCTCCAAGATGGCCGCCGCCTTTCGAACACCGGCAGCCGTGTTGAATTCAGGCGAGCGGGAGGTCTTTAAAATCGTGCCGCCGCGCTGAATGATGTTGGACACATCGCGCGGCCCCATGATTTGGAACTGTTCGGCCAACAGCCCGTTATATCCGGCCTGGATGCCAACGACCTCAAAGCCGCGCGCTATTCCCATGCGCACCACAGCGCGGATGGCGGCGTTCATGCCGGGCGCATCGCCGCCACTGGTGAGCAAGGCAAGTTTCATTTTTTGAGAACCCATGGCTGGGATCGAATCAGGCCCACTCGGGCTCGACAATGTTTGATGGCTTGAACAGCGGCGTGCCGTCGGCGGCCTCGGGATATTCGAAAACTTTCCCCTCAAAATTGCGGATGACCACGCGCTCGTCGTTGCGCGCCAGCACATATTCGGGATTGACCGGCACTTTGCCGCCGCCGCCGGGCGCATCTATGACAAATTGAGGCACCGCATATCCCGTGGTGTGTCCGCGCAACTGCTCCATGATTTCCAATCCGCGCCGCACGCTGGACCGCAAATGCGCCGAGCCGGAAATCAAGTCACACTGGTAAATGTAATAAGGTCGCACGCGGCACATAAGTAGCTTCTGGACGTGGGCGAGCATCACGGTGGGATCATCATTGACGTTTCGCAGCAGCACGGATTGGTTGCCCAGCGGGATGCCCGCGTCGGCCAATCGGCCCAAGGCATCGCGAACCTCGGTGGTCAATTCACGGGGATGATTGGAATGCACGCTGATGAAGAGCGGATGGA
>CALJZV010000269.1 GCA_937983475.1 uncultured Verrucomicrobiales bacterium | reverse complement strand
TGGGCGTTGCTGGAAAATTCGGGTCGGCAGTTGCGTCGTTTCGGCGACACTGTCCTCTACACACCGCTCGTGAACCACAAAGAGCCGCTCATCCAGATCATCGCGCGCGACGATGGCAGCTACAATTTTGACTACACGCGCTTTGATCGCTGGATCGAGACCTTCAGCAAACTCGGCTATCGCTATTTTGCCGGGCATCACATCCTGAACTTGCCGCTCGCGCACAGCGGCGGGGTGTTCGTTCGCGAAGCAAAAACCGGCGAAAAAAAAACGCTTTTCAATTTTGCCCAGCGCGAGGAATGGGTCGCGTTTCTCCCGACCTTTTACGACAGCCTGCATGCACACCTGACAGCGCGAGGCTGGACCGACCGTTTCCTGCTTCATCAATACGACGAGCCCCAGGATTCAGGCCTCTACCGGCGGCTCGCCGAAACCACGCGCAAACATCTGCCCGGTGTGCGCACGCTCGACGCGATCAACAGCCGGCGGCAGGACGTGTTTTCGCCGCTGGTGGACGTGCAGGTTTTTAATTTGCCAGGGCTGAACACTTACCAGGAACTGACGCGCGCGCGTTCCACCCGGGGTCAAAACTCATGGCTCTACCACTGCACCAGTCCCTACCCACCTCATCCAAATCGTCACATCGACTGTTTCCTCACCGAGAGCCGGCTCTATCCGTGGCTCTGCTTCAAGCTCGGCGCG
Organism: uncultured Verrucomicrobiales bacterium; assembly: GCA_937983475.1. Classification (GTDB taxonomy): domain Bacteria; phylum Verrucomicrobiota; class Verrucomicrobiia; order Limisphaerales; family JACDHS01; genus CALJZV01. The sequence goes on along the minus strand of CALJZV010000269.1, from coordinate 3,701 downwards.
CAGGGCTACCTCTTCTGGGGCGCGAACATCTATCGTGGCGCGGATGAATACAAAACGTCCATCGGCCCGTTTCCCAACGGCAGTCAAAACCCCGGCCATCCGCCAGGCGATAACTGGTTTTTTTATCGCACTTTTGACGGGCTGGTTCCCTCAACCCGCATGGTGTCATTCCGCGAAGGCGTGATTGATCACGCACTGTTGACGCTGCTTGAACAGCGCGCCCCGGCAGCGGCCGGCGAGATCACCGAACGCATCGCGCGGACAATCACTGACTTCGAGCGCGGCCCCAAAGTCTATCATCAGGCGCGAACGGAAATACTCACCGCACTGGAAAGGCGAGGCCCCTGACCATTCTCGAGTCCGTGTGATGAGATTTGAATCGCACAGCAGAGCCTGCTTTTAAAATAACGGTGTGAAGGATTGGCAAACCTCTCGAGTTGGCGTAAAAGTTTTTCAAACCCATATGCGCGCGCGCCAACCCATTTTGTTCTGCCTGATTTGGGTCGTTTCGGCGTTTTCGCTGTTGTCGCTATCCGCTTCGGGGAAGGACGGCCACGAGTTTTTCGAATCGAAAATCCGCCCCATCCTCGTCGAGCATTGCTACTCCTGCCACAGCCATGAGGCGGAAAAGATCAAGGGCGGGTTGGTGCTCGATTCGCGCGCGGGCCTGCTTAAAGGCGGCGATGCCGGTCCGGCCATCATACCGGGCGACCCCGACCGCAGCCTGCTGATCAAGGCGGTGCGTTACACCGACGAAGACCTTAAGATGCCGCCCAAGAACAAGAAACTTTCCGACGCGCAAATCGCCGCGCTTGAGGAATGGGTGAAGATGGGTGCGCCCGACCCGCGCGAAGGCAAGGCGCTCGCCGCCGTGGACATGACCGCCGCGCGGAAGCATTGGGCTTTTCAGCCGCTGACAAAGCCGTCCGTCCCGCAGACGAAAAACAGATGGGCTAAAACGCCGATCGACGCGTTTATCCTCGCCAAGTTCGACGAGAACAAACTTCAACCTTCGCCCGCCGCAGACAAGCGCACGTTGCTGCGACGCGCCAGTTACGGCCTGACCGGACTGCCGCCGACGTTCGAAGAGGTCGAGGCGTTTCAGAAAGACAAATCGCCCGACGCCTTTGCGAAAGTCGTGGATCGTTTGCTGGCTTCTCCCCACTACGGCGAGCGCTGGGGCAGGCACTGGCTGGATGTCGCCCGTTACTAGGACACCAAAGGCATCGTTTACGACAATCGCGACGACAAGCGCTTCGTGCATTCCTACGCCTACCGCGACTGGGTCATTCGCGCGCTCAACGACGACATGCCCTACGATCGTTTCGTGAAGCTTCAGCTCGCCGCTGACCAGATCGGCGGCACAGATCGTGACACGCTGGCCGCGATGGGTTTTCTCACCGTCGGACGGAAATTTCTCGGGATCACGCACGAAATTATCGACGACCGCATCGACGTTGCCACGCGCGGACTGCTGGGCCTGACGGTTTCCTGCGCCCGTTGCCACGACCACAAATATGATCCAATTCCGACCGCCGATTATTATTCGCTCTACGGCGTGTTCGCCGGAAGTCAGGAACGCACCGTGCCGTTGAACGCGGCGATGCAGGATGCCAAGGCGTTTCTCGAGTTTGAAAAAGGATTACGCGAACGTGAGGAGGCCTATCGCGCCGCTTTCAACGAAAAGCGCGCCGGACTGGCCCAGGGGCTCCGCCAACGCATTACCGATTACCTCACCGCCGCGCTCGATGCGCAGAAGCTACACACCGAGGAGTTTTATTCGTTCGTTCAGGGTGACGAGTTGAATCCCGTCATCGTCCGCCGCTGGCACGTGTATCTGCTAGCCCGCAAAGACAAGTTCGACCCGATCTGGACGCCGTGGCACGCGTTCGACAAATTGCCGCAACACGACTTCGCCGCGCGTGCCGGGACGGTGATGGCCTCCTTCACCAACGCGACGCAGAATTTGAATCCGGTTGTCGCGGCGGCCTTTGCCACCAACATGCCGACTTCGATGAAAGCGGTGGCAGAAATTTACGGGAAACTGCTCGGTGAAGTGGACAAGAAATGGACCAATGCCGCCGACAAGGGCAAGGCGCTCAGCAAGGAGGAAGCGGCAGTGCGGCAGGTGCTTTACGCGGACGATTCCCCGGCGGTCGTGCCCGACGGCGCGCTGGTGGATATGGAATGGCTGTTCGACGAGGCGACGCGCGTCGCGCTTGGCAAGCTCGCCATGCAGATTGACAAATGGATCGTGGAATCACCCGGCGCGCCGCCCTACGCAGTGATTCTCGAGGACCGTGCCGTGCAGCAGAATCCGCGCGTGTTCATTCGCGGCAACGCGGCGCAGAAAGGCCCGGAAGTGCCGCGCCAGTTCCTGGAAATTCTTTCGGGCGAAAACCGCAAGCCGTTCGCGAATGGCAGCGGCCGCCTTGAATTCGCCGAGGCCATCGCCCGCCCCGACAATCCGCTTACGGCGCGCGTCCTCGTCAACCGCGTCTGGATGCATCATTTCGGCGAGGGACTGGTCCGCACGACGAGCGATTTCGGCACCCGCTGCGAGCCGCCGACGCATCCCGAACTGCTCGACTGGCTGGCCCGCTGGTTCGTGGACAACGGCTGGTCGCTTAAGAAATTGCATCACCTCATTATGACCTCGGCCGTTTACCAGCAATCGAGTCTGGCGGAAGCCAGCGAGGTCGATCCCGAAAACAAACTGCTTTCGCGCTTCAACCGTCAGCGGCTTGACCTCGAAGCGTTGCGCGACTCGGTCCTGTTCGTCACGGACGAGCTCGACTTAAAAGCAGGCGGTCGCGGCGACCCGATGTTCGCCGAGAAATACAGCAAGCGCCGCGCGGTTTACGGCTACATTGATCGCGAGTTCGTTCCGGGCACGATGCGCGTGTTCGATTTTCCCACGCCCGACATGCACTCGCCGCAGCGCAGCGAGACGACCATTCCGCAACAGGCGCTCTTCTTCATGAACGGAACGTTCGTGATGAAGCAGGCCAAGGCGCTGGCAACCGTCAGCACCAACGGCACGGCTGGGAATATGAAGTTTGGGACACGCAGCAGCGCATCCCTACCCGACGACCGGGAACGCTTGCGCGAAATTTATCGCCGCGTTTACCAGCGCGAACCGTCCCCACGTCAAATGCAGCTCGGACTGGAGTTTATCCGGAACGCAGCCACTGCGTCCGCAGAGGATGTTGCCGAGACGCCGAAAAATCCCAATGCATTGGATTGGCGCTACGGTTACGGCGAGTTCGACGCGAAGACGAAGCAATTGAACAAATTCGAGACCCTCCCCTTCTTCACTGGCACGGCGTGGCAGGGCGGCGCGGCCTGGCCCGATCCGGCACTGGGATGGCTGCAATTGACCGCCACGGGCGGCCACGCAGGCAACACGCTCAAGCAACCGGTCGTTCGCCGCTGGGTTTCGCCGGTGAAAGGGACGGTGTCGATTTCAGGAAAAGTCAGTCACGAGCGCGCGCCCGGCCACGGCATCCGCGCTTACATTCTTTCGAGCCGCCACGGCGTGCTCGGCAGTTGGACGCTGCACAACAAGAGCGCCGAGGCCAAGCGCGACAACATCGCCGTGCAACCGGGCGACACGCTCGATTTCATCGTCTCGATCCACTCCAGTCTGAATCACAACGATTTTCTTTGGTCGCCGGTGATCCGCATGGTCGGGGACGACG
>CALJZV010000268.1 GCA_937983475.1 uncultured Verrucomicrobiales bacterium | reverse complement strand
TTTGTTGTCTTTTCTGCTAGATGCTTGTTTCTCCACTTTGGTGCTATAGGCTCCTTGAAGCGAGCCAAGCTTTTTTTGTCGGTGGGGCGGATGCGTTCCAATCGCTCGGTTGCGCCTGCCTGAAGCCGCAGGATGAGATCCTGTTCCGGAAGCGCGCTTTCGGGCAACTGGCCTTCTGGAAACACCCGCAATGTTGCGTCGGGTTCCTTGGTGTAGGGCAGTTCCTTGAGCAGGGGCGTGACTGGCCGAAGGTGCTGGGCAAAAAAAGCGTAAACCGCCTCGCGGCTGGTTTGGTTGTAATTGTGACGAAAATCAAACATTACATGGTGAAAACGCTCGCTGGCCTTGAAATGATTATAAATTCCCGCGATGGATGGCCCTTCCATCGTCATGGTGTCCTTGGTCCAGTCGCCGGTGGCGGCGACGATGATTTGCGGGCGTGGTGCGGCGACGGCGGCGATTTCGACATTGGAATGGTTCACGCGCAGGCCGGGCGCGTTTTCGCAGGAGCAGCCGCCTTGCATCGAGTGGCTGACCATCACCACGGGTGCCTGTACTGCGAGCCGGTCGTCGATGGCCCCAAGAATATAGGATTGAGTGCCGCCGCCGGATTCGCCGGTGCAGGCCAGGCGCGACTTGTCCACGTCGGGAAGGGACTCCAGAAAATCCAGCGCGCGAATGCTGTTCCACGATTGCAAGCCCATCAGGTGAATATTCCAGAGTAAATTCACTTCGTTGGTGGCGAAGCGGCGATGCCGTTGATAAAAGGTCGATTTGAAGGTGCTATCGAAAGCGTGGTCGGGGAAAATCGTGTCATTGTAGCCGGTCATGTCGTACGAGAAGGCCACCATGCCTTGGCGGGCGAAGTGGATGCAGCGCGCCGCGATGCTCCCTTCGGGTTGGTCGGCCATCCGGCCGTTTTCCCAATGACCATGAGGATTGAGTATGCCCGGAAATGGGCCCGGACCTGCGGTGGTTGGCCGGTATAAATTGCCCGCAACAAACACACCCGGATAGCTCTCGAAGTAAACCTTCTCGATGGAGTATCCGTCCCGGATTATTTTGCCGGAAATGCGGGCATTGAGCGGCGTTTTTTCCGGCAGGGGCCAAAGGCCGCAACTGACAAGAATCTGTTCGCGGATTTCCTTGGCCCGCTGCTGCCACTGGGCGCGGCTTTTAATGGATGGAAAGGCACGTGGGGTGTTGACGGTCTGAATTTCCGTGCGGACATCGGCTATGGGTTGGGCTTGAATGTTCCATTGGGCCATGGAAAGGAAGGCCAAAAGGATAAGACTAGCCCTCTGGATAAAGCGTCGGATCATTTTTAGGCAGAATTTACCGGCACCAAAGCCGCGTCGCCATCCAGAAATCGCAGCGCAGGCGGCTTTGTAAGTTATAAAATGTGGAACATATTTGGACGCGCTCGTTTGAATTATTACTTACATCAGCGGATGGATTGAACCGGTCACATGGCAAATGCCTCTGACCTGATGACACATCGAGCGTTAGCCAGTCGCGCAAGACTCAATTCAACCGCAGGGTTTTCCCAGGGCGCGCTTGGGTGTGCCGGTCATTTTCCACGACGAGCACGCCGTTGACGAAAACCTGCTTGAATCCGGTGGAGTAATGATGCGGATCTTTGTAAGCGGAATGATCCATCACCGTATTGGGGTCAAACACGACGAGGTCCGCCCAATAACCTTCGCGGACTAAACCGCGGTCCTTGAGACGAAATGTCGTGGCAGGCAGTGAACTCATTTTGCGGACGGCCTCCTCCATGCGAAGAATTTTTTCATCGCGCACATAGCGGCCCAGGATGCGAGCGTTGTTGCCGTAGCCTCGAGGGTGGGGGACGCTTTCATTCATCACACGGATGCCGCTGTCGGAGGCAAACATGGTGTTGGGGTGCTTCATGAACTCGCGCAAATCATCTTCGCTCATGCCGTGGAACACCGCCGAGGCGCCGCCGTTCTTCTCGATTTCGAGGATGGTTTCAAGCTGGTCATCGAGCGTGTCGCTGTTGCGCAGTTTTTTGGCCGCCTCGACCACGTTAAGGCCGTTGAGTGATTTATCGGCGCGGTGCGAGGCAATGACAGCAAAGGCGTAGCTTTCGCTGCCGCGGCTTTGAAGGTTTTTTTTCATGCCATCGATGATTTTCTTTTTCTCCTCGGGATTGGCCAAACGTTCCTTGAACTTGCCGCCTTCGCGGGCCTCCTCGGGAATGAGTTGTCCCAGGCCGGTGCTGGAGGCGGCGTAGGCGTATTGGTCCTGGGTGATGTCGAGTCCCTCGGCGCGTGCCAGGTCAATGGCGGCGAGCACCTTGTCGGTTTGGTTCCAGTTGGCCTTGCCGGCGAGTTTGATGTGGGAGATTTCGGCCCGGATGTTTGCCTCGCGGGCGATTCGGAAGACTTCCTGTAGTGAATTAAAAATGTCGGAGCCTTCGCTGCGCTGGTGGCTGGCGTAAATGCCGCCATAGGCGGAGGCAACTTTGGCCAGTTCGATGATTTCTTCGGTCTTGGCAAAGACGCCTGGCAGGTAAATGAGGCCCGTGGAGAGGCCGACCGCGCCATCCTTCATCGCCTGATCGACGTAGTGCTTCATCTGGCTTAATTCCTCATCGGTCGGGGGGCGCATGAATGAGCCTCCCATGGCCTTGGAGCGGACGGTATTGTGCCCGATGAGCGTGCAGACGTTCGGGGAAATTTTCATATCCTCAAGTTTGCGGAAGTATTCACCCACGTTGAGACGCGAACCGCCGCAATTACCCAGCACCAGCGTGGTGACGCCCATCCGGAGGAAGTTTTCGGCCAATGGATGATCCTCGATTTCCTCGGCGTGGGTATGAACGTCCACAAATCCCGGAGCAATGATTAATCCCTTGGCTTCGATGACTTGTTTGGCATCTCCTTGAACCCGGCCCACGGCAGCGACCTTGCCATCCTTGATGGCTACGTCGGCAAAGAAAGCCGGATTGCCGGTGCCGTCGGCCACGCGCCCGTTGCGCAGGATGACATCGTAGCTTTGTGCGGAAAGGTTGCAGGTCCAGCAGGCAGCCAGAAACAAGGACAGCACTTTGTTGATCATGGGCCTTTCTCTAACAAGGAGGACTCGCCAAGGCGATATAAATTCGCGATGATACTCCTCGCCAAGGCCTCCATGAAACCCTGAAGGACATTGGCTCGTCTAATGCTTAAAGTGCGGCCAATCAAAATTGATCAAATGAAGCGGGTAATGATTGTTTTGACAGCATTGCTATTTCTGCCGTCCTTGTCATGGAGTGCAGCCGCACAGGAGCTTTCCCCATTGATCACCAATATCGTTCGGCAAGGCCAGCAAACCGCGATTTCTTTTCCGTTGGTTCCGGGTGCGCAGGCCTATTCCATCCATAGCACGACTAATTTAAGCGCGCCGTTCGAGGACAATGGCGCTTTTAGTCACCTGCCATATTTCGTTACCAATAACATTGGAGGATCCAACATGGTGACCGTCGGTGGTTATGAATGGCGCGCGACGCAGGCGCATCCTCAAGGCTTTTACCGGGTTCAAGCCAGTCAATTGTCGACCAACACCGTATACGGGGCGACGGTGTTGAACCGGTTGGCGTATGGTCCTACTCCGGACGATCTGGAGCGCGTGATGACCGGGCAGGGGGCCATTGGTCCTGAGGCATATATTTTTGAGCAACTGTCGCCTGAGCTGATCGTTGAGGATGTCGCCAACATGCACACCAACATTAACTGGCTGGAAGGCAAGTTTGCCTCGCAGGATACCCTGGTGACAACAAACCATGCATCCATCACTGACCTGAGGGCGTGGTTCACTTTGAGAGCCGTGGGCGCCCGGCGGCAGTTGTTGGAGGTTCTGCTTCAATTCTGCGAGAACCACTTTGTCACTCAATATGGCAAGAGCTTCCAGTTTTTTGACACTTATTACGACGACAGTGCCCTACAGAACCGTTTGGCCACGCAGTTGGAGTACGTGGAAATCGAGAAATGGCGCACCGCGCTGCTCAATCCGGCTTGCACGTTCTACGATTTGCTTAGAATCAGCGTGGAAAGCCCGGCGATGATCATTTATCTCGACACGGTCAGCAGTCGTGGCGATGGCACTCGGATTGCCAATGAAAACTACGCGCGGGAGCTTTTGGAACTGTTTACCTTCGGTGTGGACAACGGCTACGACCAGACCGACATCGTGGAGGTTTCCAAGGGCTGGACCGGTTGGACGGTTTCCAAGATGGACCTGACCAATGCGTTCAATCCGTTTGCCGCGCCCCAGAGCGGGGCTCTTTCCAACACGGTTGGGAGTTGGGTGTTTCGTTACAATTCCGCCTGGCACAACACCGGAATCAAGCGCGTGTTCACCAACAAATTTGTCCCGGCCCGATTCGGCGCGCCTTACAC
>CALJZV010000267.1 GCA_937983475.1 uncultured Verrucomicrobiales bacterium | reverse complement strand
GGAAAAAAGCTCACCATGCGGCCGGGCTTGTTTTTCCAGCCAGCAACGGGCCGCGTGAACCGTGCGGTTATATTTTTCATCGGCTCCCGGCACGGCGCCAAACGCCGCCCAGCAGAGTGTCGTGGTGCTGATGTTGCTCAAGCTGTGGGTCGTGTCGCCCCAGCCGCCGTCGGCATTTTGGTGCGTGGCCAGCCAGTCGAGCCCCGCGTTCACCTGTTGGGAAAATGACCTGTCCGCGCGGGCCTGTTGCGCCAAGGCCAGCGCCGTGACAGCCGTGGCGGTGGAAAGCGCGCTGCTGGACAGTTCTCCGGGCCAAAATCCTTTGGAATTTCGCTCCCGGAACAACTGGCTTGTGGCCCGCGACAAGGCGGAGCTCAACCGCACGTTCAAGTCTGTCAACGCTTCCGGCATCGATGGCAACAAGCATAGGCAATACTTTCGCGGTCGGCGAACCGAATTCACCGGACTCGCAAGTGGATTCAAACATTGCCAACCCTGTGTCGTGCCCGGTATTAGAAGAGCCGTCATGGCCACGGTTGCCGAGCAGTTGCGACAGGCGCGGGAGGCGCAGAACCTCACGGTGCATGAAGTCGCCGACATCACCAAGATTCGCACCGACCACATTCGGGCGCTGGACGAGGGCGATTACGATGTGTTCCCGGCGCCGGTTTACATTCGCGGCTTTGTGCGCACCTACGCTGGCTTTCTCCATCTGGATGTGTCTCGCCTTATTGAGCAGCTTAACGAGGAATTGTCGCATTCCAAAAAACACCATGAGCCGCCGCCGCTGGCGCCGCGCCCCCGGGGCATTCTCGATTTCTTCATGTTCCAGTTGTCCCGCTTGAACTGGAAAGTGCTCCTGACGCTGACCGTGGTGACGTTGATACTGGTGCCTGGCGTTTATGCCTGCCGCGCCTGGGCGAGCCACAAGGCCCGCGATCCGTTGGCAGGACTGGGGCCGGGGCTCTATGAACCGGCCAAGCGGGGTGATGGCGAAGTGCTGCCGATGCCTGCTCCCCATCGAAAATAGTTTGTTATCCTAAAGCTTCGTAACAATGATGAAAGTGTCCTGCTTGTTCAGCCTCATTATCGCCTTGTTCATGTTTGCCGGGTGCGCTGCGGCCCCCAATCCTACCAAGGGTTCCAAGATTGTTCGCGACATTGAGGTTCAATCTGCGGTGTTCGGCTCCGGAGCCAATGTTGCCGACGTGACTGACCGGGTCGTGGAATTGCTCCGTTCTGAGCCGAAAGGATTCACGCCGCGCGCGGATTGGTTGCGAGTGGACCCACTGCCTTACAAACGGAAATCCCTGGCCATTTCCTACAAATACCGTGGTGAACCCCACCTGCTTGTCACCTCCAACCAGGAAAAGGTCAGTTACGACCTGCTATTGAAAAACGCGAAGAAGTAATTCACCCGCCAGCACCTTTGAATCCGAAGTTGCCATGAAGCCAGCTTGGATTACCCTTTCCCGTTTGCAATGTCTCAACTCGACACATCCAAGCCGCCCGTGCGCGTGGGATTAATCTCCCTGGGCTGCGCCAAGAATCTGGTGGACGCCGAAATCATGCTCGGCTCCCTGATGAAGGAGGGCGTTGAAATCACCAATGACGCGGCCACTGCCGACGTAGTGATCGTCAACACCTGCTCATTCATTGACTCCGCGCAGGAGGAGAGCGTGGATGTGATTCTGGAATCCTCGCAGGTCCGCGAGGCGCAAAACCGCGGCCAGGGCCTGATCGTCTCCGGCTGCCTGCCTCAGCGATTCCGCGAGGAATTGCCCAAACTGCTGCCCGAGGTGGACGTTTTCATGGGGGTGGACCAGGTGGCGCAGGTGCCCGATCTGGTCCGGCAGGCCTTGGCGCGGCGGGCAGAACGCCTGGCGGAAGCGGACGCCAAAGCCGGCGCTTCAGGCAAAAAATCACGAAAGGCCATCGTCAGCCGCATCGCTGAACTGGACAAAAACCACCAGCACACCGCGCCCGAGGATACCGAGAACCTTCGCGGATCGGACAAGTTCGGCCGCACCAAAACTGTAGTCAGCCACAAGGAAAATAAAACCCCGCCCGCAACCGCGCCGTTGGTGGATGTGCATGCGCGACCGAGCTTCATCCCTGACTTTGGCACGCCGCGCTTTCGGCTCACGCCCCGTCATTTTGCCTACGTCAAAATTGCCGAGGGCTGCAATCATCCGTGCAGCTTCTGCATCATCCCGCGCATGCGCGGCTCCCACCGCAGCCGCCAGCAGCAGGACATTGTCGCCGAGGCGCGCCAGTTGATTGCCGATGGGGTGAAGGAATTGAACCTGATTTCGCAGGATTCGACCTACTACGGGCTGGATTTGCGGCCCAACCACAGCCGCGCCATTTCGTCGCCGGAAAAATTCAACGCCGCCGCAAAGGCGTTGCCGCAGGACGCCGCCACCCTGTGTACCCTGCTGCGCGAGCTCAATGCGCTGGAGGGCGATTTCTGGATTCGGCTGCTTTACACGCACCCGGCGCACTGGACCGATGAGTTGATCCAAACCATCGCCGAGTGTCCCAAGGTGGCGCGATACGTGGACATGCCGTTGCAGCATATTCACCACGACATGCTTCAGCGCATGCGGCGCGAAACCTCCCAGGACTACATCGTGGACCTGATCCGCCGCATCCGGGCTGGCATCCCGGGCATCGCCCTGCGCACCACGTTCATCGTGGGTTTTCCAGGCGAAACCGAGTCGCATTTTAAAACCCTTTTGGAGTTCATTCGCGAAACCCGATTCGAGCGCGCGGGCGTGTTCACGTACTCGCAGGAGGAAGGCACCGTGGCCGGAAAAATGGCCCAGCAGTTGCCTGACGCCGTGAAGCAAAAACGCCGCAACCTCGCCATGGCCGAGCAGCGCAAGGTGGCGGCGGCAATTTCCGAAAGCTTCGTCGGCAAGACACTCCGCGTGCTGGTGGAACAGTCGGCCCGGGACGCGGAGCTGGAGCGCGCGAATGTGCTGTCGTGGGAGCACGGCCAGTTGCGCGGCGCGACTGTGCAGCAAATAAAACTCAACGCCAAAAACTTCATGGTGGCCCGGGGCGAGGCCGACGCGCCGGACATTGATGGCCGCGTGTATGTGCGCGGCAAGCTGCCTGCTGGTGAGTTTGCCCGGGTCAGGATCATCGGCCACACCGATTACGACCTGATCGCCGAGCCGTTAAAGGATTAAACAGGGAGTTACACGGCTGAATTGTGGCGCTGCAAATTCCCGCCCCTCACGGCAGCAATGGACTCATAATCTGCCTTGCTGATGGGCGGAGATGCCTATGGATTGTCAAGGCGCCTCGCTCCGCTTCGCCCAGGTTTTCCATGAGGCCGTGAGCCTTTGAACTATGTCCGGATGATCGGCGGCAAGATCGAGGGTCTCTGTCCGGTCCGCCTCCATGTTGTAAAGTTCCCAGCGTTTCGCTGTCACGCCCCAGACGATTTTCCATTTTCCTGAGCGATAGGCGCGACTGCCGTAAAGCGACCAACCCAACTCCCGGTC
>CALJZV010000266.1 GCA_937983475.1 uncultured Verrucomicrobiales bacterium | reverse complement strand
CGCGTGATTTCTCGTCGGGCAACCCCGCGACGGACTTATGGTTAATTAAAAGGGCGAAAGAAGCCTCACGGCTTTTTCAAATAGGATTCGCGGCGGACACTGGGCCGCCGCACGACAAGTGGAGGGGAATCAGGCCATCCGGGGTGGAGGCGAGGGCGGAGCGGCCAACCAATCTGCCACAACGCTATCGAACGGCGGAACCAGGAGTGGACTGCATGGAAAATAAAAGGCGATTCCCTGAAACCCGGTGAACGAGTCGAGCTTCTTCAGGTCGAGCTTGGCCTCGGACTTCTGCTCGGCCTGCTTGCCTTCGCTGACAAACTTGCAGAGCTTGCAGGGATTCTTGCCGTTGAAGGTTTTCTGGACGGCGACGGAGAGGGAATGCTTCTCTGAATACTTCACCACCATGCCGGCCCAGGCGACCGACTGCAAAATGGCCCAGTGAAAGCCGAGCGAGAACGTCAGCAAAATCACCAGAAGGCACTTGGCGCTTTTCGGAAGCACGGCGGAGTCAATGCCAAGGTTTCGTCTGAAAGTCAATTGCGCCGAATGCGCAGTTATATTTATTGCGAAGCCGCGCTCGGGGCTTTGGTTGTCATCAGACTTTTCATTTTCTCAACAGTGGCCCGATGCGATGGAACCGTCGCCAGGTTGGTGAATTCGCGCGGGTCTTTTTTCGCGTCATAAAGTTGCCGGGTGCCATCGGGCCACTCCATGTAAGTCCACTGCTCGGTTTGCAGACTGCGGCCAAATCCTCTCCTGCGGTTGACCACGACGTAGGCCGAGCCGTCCCAGTGTCGGCCAGGATTCTCCAGCAGCGGCAGAAGGCTTTTACCATCGAGTTTGGGCGGCAAAGGCAGGCCGCAGAACTCCGCAAGTGTCGGAAAAATATCCACCGACTCCACGACGCGGGCGCAGGCGGCGTTTTTCCTTTTTCCCGGAGCGGCGATGATGAACGGGATGCGGGCGCATTCCGCCATGAGGCTGACCTTGGCCCACATGCCGCCATGTTCTCCCCAGTGCCAGCCGTGATCGCTCCAAAAGACGACAATGGTGTTTTCCCAAAGTTTAAAGCGGTCCATCGCGTCCAGGACCTTTCCCAACTGCGCGTCCATGAAGGTTGTGGCAGCGGCGTAATGCCACATGATTTCGCGCCGCTGCTGTTCGCTCAGGTCAGGATAAAATTTAGGGGCGTTGGCCAGAGGTGGAATGTTCTGGGAAGCAATAGGCGGTTCGGGTCGCAGGGCAAACTGTTCGGGCTTGTAGAGGTCGAAGTATTTCTTTGGCGCGATGTGGCCGATGTGCGGCTTGTGAAAACCCACGGCAAGAAAGAACGGCTTGTCGTGACGCTGCTCCAGGATTTTAACGGCGCGCAAAGCCACCTGGCCGTCGGGTTCCTCTTCGTCGGAATTTTCGGTGGCGTTCCAGGGAAACGGCACGTCGCCAGCCTGGCCTTTGCTGGCCTTGGGCAGGCGCGGTTGATCGGGCGATCGCTTCCGCTCCTTGCGGTCGCCGCCGCCGCTGTCTTGATCATCGTCCTCGTCGTCCACTTGTGGCTTGAAGGCTTCGTCCCAGTCCACGGTGTCCCCGAAGCCGCGATGGAAAATCTTGCCGATGCCCGCGGTGAAATAGCCGTTTTGCTTGAAGACTTCCGGAAGGAAAACCAGGTTTGAGACATTGCTTCGAGGGGGTGTCTTGTTGGCGGTAACGCCGGTGTTTTCGGGATAACGCCCGCTTAACATGGAAGTCCGGGAGGGATTGCAGATCGGATAGTTGCAATAGGCGCGGTCAAACCGGATGCCCATTTTTGCCAAGCGGTCGATGTGAGGCGTCTTCACGACCGGATTGCCGTAGCTGCCGACCTGCGTGTTGAGATCATCCACGCATATCAACAGCACGTTGGGTTTGTCCAGATTGCGTGCTGTGGCCAGGTAATGCGTCGCGACCGCGAAGAAAAGTAAAAGAAGGCGAATCATAATTCGAATTCCTAAAAGGGGCCTTGATCGAAGCTTTGGGGCGCGGGGAATCCGCCGTGGCGTGGGCCAGGGAAACACCGCACAAAACGCAATCAATTTGAGGGCTACTTTCATTGCCAGCGGTTGTGAAAGGGATTTTTATCGAGGCTTCGTTGGCAAACAAGGCTTCAATTTGGTATAATTTTTCTGTTGGCAGAGGGATACGCTTATTGAACGGCTCAAAGACCAGAATTAAATTTTTAAAAACGAGCCAACCAGTCAATGCAGTGACGTCTCGCTCTTTCAGCGAAAAGAGGGCTTATGAAACCACGCGCAACAACGAAATCCGTTTCCCGGTCACGGGCGGGCGGCAAGGAGCCAATTTCTCCGATTGCTTCGGCGCCGAAAGCTATGATGACGAAAAACCGATATGCGACCGATTGGGTCGAACAGTCCACCGCTTTGTGCAAGCCCGCGCGCGTGGTCTGGTGTGATGGTTCCGAGGAGGAGAAAAACACACTGACCGACGAGGCGGTTGCGCAAGGCGTTCTCATCCGCCTCAACCAGGAAAAACTGCCCGGCTGCTACCTGCACCGCTCCAACCCCAACGACGTCGCTCGCGTTGAGCAATGCACCTACATCTGCACCCCGACCCAGGATGAGGCCGGGCCGACGAACAACTGGGCCTCCCCGCAGGAGATGCGCCAGAAGCTGCGAACACTGTGCGATGGCGCCATGCGCGGAAGGACGATGTATGTCGTTCCCTATTTGATGGGGCCGCCGGGGTCGCCTTTGGCCAAGGTGGGCATTGAACTGACCGATTCTATTTACGTCGTGCTGAGCATGAGAATCATGACCAGGATGGGGCGGGTGGCGTGGGAACATTTGGGCAATGGCAACAACTTCAACCGCGGCCTGCATTGCATGCTCGATGTCCATCCTGACCGCCGTTACATCGCTCATTTTCCACACGACAACGAGATCATTTCCGTCGGGTCCAACTACGGCGGCAATGTGCTCCTGGGCAAGAAATGCCTGGCGCTGCGCATTGGCTCGTGGCTGGGCCGAAACGAAGGATGGCTTGCCGAGCACATGCTGATACTTGGCGTGGAATCCCCCGACGGTGAGCGAACCTACGTCACGGCCGCGTTTCCCAGCGCCTGCGGCAAGACCAACTTCGCCATGATGATTCCGCCGCCGCGCTTCAAAGGCTGGAAGATCTGGACCATCGGCGATGACATCGCATGGATGAAACCCGGCCCCGATGGGCGGCTCTACGCCATCAATCCGGAGAACGGGTACTTTGGCGTCGCGCCCGGCACCAGCGCCGAGACCAACCCCAACGCGATGAAAACCATTTCGCGGGACACCATCTACACCAACGTCGCTCTGACGCCCGATGGCGATGTCTGGTGGGAAGGCAAGACTGCCGAGCCGCCGCCGGAGTTGACCGACTGGCGGGGCAACCGATGGACGCCTGATTCGGCGGAAAAAGCCGCGCACCCGAACAGCCGATTCTGCGCGCCGATGTCCAACAATCCCAGTCTGGCGGCCGAGGCCAACAAGCCCGAGGGCGTTCCCGTCAGCGCCATCATTTTCGGCGGACGTCGGAGCGCGACTATCCCGCTCGTCTATTCGGCCTTCAACTGGATTCACGGTGTCTATGTGGGCGCGACAATGAGTTCGGAAACCACTGCGGCGGCGACCGGCGCGGTCGGGCAGGTGCGCCGCGACCCGATGGCGATGCTGCCGTTCTGCGGCTACAACATGGGCGATTACTTCCAGCACTGGCTGAAGATCCGCAAAATGCTCAAGGTGCCGCCCCGTTTTTTTCACGTGAACTGGTTTCGGAAGGACGACAAGGGCAAGTTTCTCTGGCCCGGGTTCGGGGAAAATATGCGCGTGCTCAAGTGGATCATTGATCGTTGCCGGGGACGCGCCGGCGCCAACGAAACCATTTTGGGATGGGTTCCTGGGCCCACGGATTTTGACCTGGAAGGCATGGAGAATTATTCCGCCGAACGGCTGGAACAGGCGCAGACCATTGATCTGGAAGACTGGAAGCGGGAGGCATTCCTACAGGACGAATTGTTCATCAACCTCTATCCACATTTGCCCAAGGAACTGGTGTTCCAGCGCGAACTGCTGCTGGCCCGGCTGTAAATGGACTTTTCCTTTGAAGTAAATTAAAGTTTCCTACGTCCATCATCCCATGACTCGTAAGTGGCATATTCCGCGGCGAACCTTTCTCAAAGGGCTGGGCACCATCGTTGGATTGCCGGTGCTGGAGGCCATGGTGCCTCCGGTCAAGGCGCTGGCCGAAACCGGCGCGTTGCCCGCGGCCGCTGCGCCCAAGCGAATGGCCTTTGTCTATGTCCCCAACGGCATCAACATGGTCGATTGGACGCCCAAGCAGCTCAGCAGCGGCTTCGACTTGCCTTACATTCTTCAGCCGCTGGCGCCGCATCAGAACGATTTCATGGTTCTTTCCGGGCTGGCCTTGGAAGCAGCGCGGGCTCACGGAGACGGTCCCGGGGACCATGCCAGTGCCCATACCGCGTTCCTGACCGGCTCGAAGCCTCGCAAAACCGCCGGCGCGGACATCCGGGCAGGCATTTCCGTGGATCAGCTCGCCGCGACCCAAATCGGACGCCAGACCCGCCTGCCGTCGCTCGAACTGGGGTGCGAAGGAAACAAACAGGCCGGATCCTGCGATTCGGGCTACAGTTGCGCCTACCAGGCAAACCTCTCATGGAAGGGCGAAAGCACGCCGATGCCGCCGGAAATTGACCCGCGCCTGGTGTTCGAGCGTCTGTTCGGCAATGGCCGCCGCGAGGAAACGAAGGAAAGCCGCGAACGCCGCCAACGCTACCAGAAAAGCATCCTGGATTTCGTCCTTGAGGATGCCCGGCAGCTTCAAAAAAATCTCGGCCACAACGACCGCCGCAAGCTGGATGAATACCTCACCGCCGTTCGCGAAATGGAAGTCCGCATCGAGCAGGCGGAGAAATTTGCCGGGGCCTTGCCCGCCGGGGAACGCCCGACCGGCATTCCCACAGGCCCGGACGGATTCCAGAAGCACATCCGCCTGATGTTTGACCTGATGACCGTGGCGTTCCAGAACGCCACCCCGCGCATCTCCACCTTCAAGCTTGCCTTTGACGGAAGTAATCGTCCCTACCGCAATGTCGGCGTTTCCGAGGGGCACCACGACCTCTCCCATCACGGCCATGACGAGGCGAAAAAGAAGAAAATTGCCGAGATCAACCTGTTTCACATGCGGCAGTTCGCCTATTTCATGGAGAAATTAAAAGGCGTCCGCGAAGGCGAGGGGACCTTGCTCGACAACTCCATGATTGTCTATGGCAGCGGCATCGGCGACGGCAACGCCCACAATCACGACAACCTGCCCATCCTTTTGGCCGGGCGCGGCGGCGGCGCCATCAGCCCCGGGCGGCACATCCGCATGGAAAAGGAGACGCCGCTCACCAATCTGTATATGTCCATGCTCGACATCATGGGCGCCCGCGTTGACCGCGTCGGCGACAGCACCGGCAAGCTGCCGGGCCTTGCCTGAAAGATTTTCTGAACTCGTGTTCGAGGCGGACGTGTGGCCGATCTTTCTCACCTTGAAGTTTGGTCCCTCTCCCGCTGGGCATGGGTATCTACGCATCTTTTGGACGGCGATTTTTCTTC
>CALJZV010000265.1 GCA_937983475.1 uncultured Verrucomicrobiales bacterium | reverse complement strand
GCGCCGCAGCCGAGCATCTGCAACCGCGCCTGCTGGACCGCCCGCAACGGCACCTGCACCACGACGATGCCCGCGCTGACCCGCGCCATCATCCATCACACGGCCAGCGCCAGCACCTTTGGCACCACCAGCCTGTCCGAGTCGAAAAGCTACGTGCGCAGCCACCAGAACACCCACATGGACGCCAACGGGTGGTGCGACATCGGCTATCACTTTCTGGTGGACGCATTGGGCAACATTTTTGAGGGCCGCAAGAACTCCATGACCACGCTGATCAAGGGCACTCACGCCGGCTGCGGCAACACCGACAGCTTCGGATTCAGCCTCATGGGTTATTTCCATTCTCCCTACAACCACGTCCCCCCGACCGCCATGCAAAATTCCCTCTACGATGTGATCGCCTGGAGAATGCCGGCGGGTTGGACCCCCTACGGTAGCCGCACAAGCTATCCCGGAAGCCTCTATGGCACCGCCGCTCCGGTGGATTATCACAAGTGGGTGGGCGCTTCGGGAACCAGCGGATGCGCCGTCACGTCGTGCCCCGGCGATATCGTCATCGACAATTACATCACTCAAGACTTCAACGGCGGCCCGATGCGGTCCGGCATCGCCGCTCGCCGCGGTGAAACTCCGGCTCCGACGGCATCCAGCGGGTCGAGAATCAAGGGCGACTTCAACGGCGACGGCAAGGAGGATGTGGTCATTCTTTTTGATTACGGCAACAAAACCTCCAAACTTTGGGTGTTCACGTCCACCGGATCGGGATTTGCGGCTCCGGTCTCCTGGTGGGCTTCCGCAGCCGGTTCCTGGGACGCCAATTTATCGCAATTTGTCGCGGCCGATTTGAACGGTGACGGCAAGACCGACGTTGCTGGAATGTATGACTATGGCGACAGCACCAGCAAAATCTGGGTTTGGCTGTCCACCGGGAGCAGCTTTGCGACGCCCACGGTCTGGTGGGAATCGAACCCTGGCTCCTGGAACGCTCAAAAGGCCAAGATGATGGCGGGCGATTTCAACGGCGACGGCAAAACCGATGTCGCCCAGGCCTTCGATTACGGAAACAGCACCACCAAGGTTTGGATGTGGCTGTCCACCGGCTCGGGCTTCCAGACGCCAACCGTCTGGTGGGACTACTCCACGTGGAGCATGCCCAATTCTCGTTTTGTGGCTGGCGATTTCGACGGGGATTCACAGACCGACCTGCTGGGGGCCTATTACTATGGCACCAACACCACCAAGTTCTGGGTTTCGCTGTCCACCGGCTCCACGTTTGGCGCGGCTACCGTCTGGTGGACCTCCACCAGTTGGAACATGAACCAGTCCACATTCCATGTGGGCGACTTCACCGGCGACGGCAAAAGCGATATTCTTGGAACCTTTGATTACCTCACCTCGACGACCAAATACTGGGTGATGACCTGCAACGGGTCCTCATTCTCCGCCGGAACGGCCTGGTGGTCGTCGAACACGGGCAGTTGGGACGCCCAAAAATCCAAATGGGTGGCTGGCGACTTCACCGGTGATGGCAAGGCCGACTTCACCGCTCTGTATGATTACGGCAGCAGCGTGAGCAAGTTCTGGACGTGGCCCTCCTCGGGTTCCACGTTCAATGCGCCAGGCGTCTGGTGGGATTCCACAGGCGGAAGCTGGAACTGGAGCAAAAGCACGCCATTCTAAGGCGTTTTGCATTTTCGACGGAAG
>CALJZV010000264.1 GCA_937983475.1 uncultured Verrucomicrobiales bacterium | reverse complement strand
ACCGGGTATTTTGCTGCAAGCCCCGGAATATCAGGCTTTTAAGAATAAGTTCGTCCCGGAACCGAATCCGGAGAGACGAGCTCCCGCGAGCCCCAAACCTTTCGCCGAAGAGACGAAGTGGGACTCGCCGGAGCTCGTCCCTCCGGTTCTTGATCGGGGCGAGTTCCACGAATCCCAAACTCTTTAGCTGCCGATGCAAGATGGGAAATAGCGGCAACCTTTTCCGGTCGGGCTCAATACGGCTGGGCAGCCTGACGGTTGCCCCAAAGCACCGTCGGGGTGGACACTTCGATGGAGCTCAACCTGGCGGCGCCTGCTGAGCAGGCATCAAGCATGATCTGCGGGAGCAGTTCTAGAGTATTTGAAATTGTTCGCGACATTGGCCGGAAACCTTTGCCGCGAACAATCAGGATGAACTCTGAATTAAGGAGTCAGGATGGAACCGACACCGGTCACGATGTTGGTGAAACCATTGGTGTAATATTTTCCGAACGCCGCCGTTTTAATCCAACTGATATCGCCTTGAAGGCGGCTGTTGGGTTCGTTGGTGAAAGTCAGCCAGCCGGTGATGGCTCCGGTGCCCTTGTAGAGCGTGGCGTAGAAGGGCAGTTGGCTGCCTTTGGCAAGGGCCGTTGTCTGGTTGAAGCTGGTGGTGTCCGACAGTTTGCCGCTGATTTTGACGACACCATTGGTTCCAATATTGACGAGCGCGGACGTGCCATAGCCAGGAGCATTGCTGCCGTCTCCATTGGCGAGCAATGTCATGGAATAGAGGCCGGCTTTGGGCGTGGTCTGAGAGGCAGAATAGTAGGCCTGATCACCAAGGAGCGACGCGGTCCAGGAACCACTGCTTACGGTTCCGGTTACCTGGTAGGTATCGCCCGCGCGGGTCAATTGCAGATTGACTGTAAGGGTGCTTTTTCCAGGGCGGACAATCTGCGCGGTTCCGGACAGGTTGCCGGTGTTGAGTTGCCCTGAGATTCCGTAGGAGACGCCCTCGATGGTGACTTTTCCGGAATATTTGAGGTCGCTTGTAACCTTCAGGGTAAAGTAGCCGGAGCTTCCAAAAGTGACGCCGCTATTCGGGTAAAAGAAGCCGTTGAAAACGCCCGGGCCTGAGTTGAAGGTTTTGAACAAGCCGCTTTTGAGGTGAGAGAGATTCAGGTAATAGCAAGTGCCGTAATAACTGCCGTCGCTGGCTCGGATGACAACACCAGGGCCATACTGATTATTGCCGTTAATTGGAATTATCGGTGTGATTGCGCCGCTGGCAGACATCTTGAAGTAAACACCACCGCCCAATGAACCGCCGCCAGATGCCGTTCCATAAAAATATCCATCATTAGCCAGTTTGAGGTCACTCAGGTAGTTGCCGGTCTGCTGAGTGAAACTGATCACCGTGGTGAAGGCTGTTCCATCGGTCTTGACCTTGAAAAAAGTTCCAGACCCCGCAGTTCCCCCCCTGCCGGTGTATCCATAAATGAGGCCTTTGCTCACGCCGGCTACGTATGGGGAATCATTTTCTGGAAACGCATGCAGGACGGTGCAGGCTCCATTGGCTTCCATCTTGAAAAGGGATCCGCCGTTGTTGGTGGAGCCAAGCGCTGTGGTCCCATAGAAAACCCCGTTGGTATCTTGTATGAGCGATTGAACCCCCCATCCGCCCGCAAAGAATGGGACTTCGCCCACCACCGAATAATCCCCCTCATGGGTCAATCGAAAGATATTCCCTCCCTGCAAGCTGAACGAGTTGATCCCATACAAATGGCCATCCTGTCCAAGAATCAAATCCAACGGATAAGCGCCGGCAGCATAGACGTTGTGATACAGAATCGTGACGGTCCCATCGGTGGAAATGGAGAAGATGGTTCCAATGTCATTGGCACCTCCGTTTTGGGTTACACCATAAATCAAGCCGTTGGTTCCGATGACCAGGCTGCCATAGGGATTTGCTCCGTTGGGCCCGGTGAAGTTGGTCAACACAGTCAGGGTTCCGTCCGGGGTCAGTTTATAGATGGAGCCCTTGCCATCGGATCCGTCATCATAATTTGACCCATAGAAGTTTCCATCGGCAGCCTGAACAAACCCTTTCGAAATGGCCAATCCGGAAAAGGTGGCAAATGGTTCGTAGGCCAGGGTATTGCCATGGGCGGCGGTGATCAGACTAAGGGCCGCTAACGCGAGGGCACTGAGTTGTTTTAATTTCATAGAGGTGCGGGATTAGTAGTTGATTTGATTACCAACGAGCTTGGTAAAGGGGCTAGTTAGCGTCAAAAGGAAAAACGGTGCAATCGTGAAAAACAAAAATCATTGCTGTCCGTTACCGGCGACAAGATTCTTCCTTGCCTAAAAACCGGCTTCGCAGGCATTTTCGGTCATGGCAATCGCGCAAGATTCTTCGACAGTGGACGCGGCGTTCTACAAGGACGCGGACGCGTTTTTCCCCACCTACAGCAGCCTGGGGCTGACCTTCGATGATGTCACGCTGGCGACGCTGTATTCGGAAATTCTGCCCCGGGACACGCAGTTGAACACCACGCTGGCCGAGGGGCTTTACCTGAACATTCCGGTGATTTCCGCGGACATGGACACGGTGACCGAGTCGCGCATGGCCATCGCCATGGCGCTCAACGGCGGGTTGGGGCTGATCCATTACAACATGCCCGAGAAGCAGCAGTTGTCGGAGCTGGACCGGGTGAAGAATCATGTGCATGGGCTGATTCAGGACCCGGTGAAGGTGGCTCCGGATCAGTTGATCGGCGACGTGGTGGACATGATCGAGAAGAAGCGGTACGCCTTCGGCACGTTTCCGGTGGTGGATGCCTCGGGGAAGCTCGTGGGGCTGCTGCCCGGCCATGTCGTCAAGCCCCGCTACGCCAAGCGCAAGGTGGCCGAGGTGCTGACGCCGCGCAGCCAGGTGCACACGCTCAGCCAGAAGGAGCTGGGCTCCAATCCCATCGCCCGCGCGGACAAATTTTTCACCGATCACCCGGGCATCCACAAGTTGCTGGTGGTGGACGACAAGGATCACTTGCACGGCCTGTTCACCATGAGCGACGTCGAGCGCATCACCCAGGAGCGCGGGGCGCAGTTCAAGCCGGCGCGCGACGCGGAGTTCCGGCTGATCTGCGGCGCGGCGGTTTCGGCCACGCGCAACGCCTTCGGCGACCTGGACCGCAAGCGCATCCTTGAGCATGTTGGCGCGCTGGTGGAGCGCGGGGTGGACGTGGTGGCTGTTTCCACCGCGCACGGTCACAGCAAAGGCGTCGGGGACACGGTGAAGACGATCCGAAGCGCGTTCCCAAAACTGCCAATCATTGCCGGCAACGTCACCAGCGCGGCCGGGGTGGAATATCTGGCGGATTGCGGCGCCAACGCCATCAAGGTGGGCCAGGGGCCGGGATCCATTTGCACCACGCGAATTGTCGCCGGCGTCGGCATTCCTCAACTGACTGCGCTCTATGTCACCTCGCGCGTCGCTGCAAAGAAACGTGTGGCCATCATCGCCGACGGCGGCATCACCAAGTCGGGCGACATCGTCAAGGCGTTGACCCTGGCGCAAGGCGTCATTTGCGGCGGCATCCTGGCCGGATGCGCCGAGGCGCCCGGGCAATTGATGGAAATCGGCGGCAAATTGTACAAGCAATATCGCGGCATGGGCAGTTTGGCGGCGATGAAGGCCGGTTCGGCGGCCCGGTATGGCCACACGGCGGAAACCACGCGCAAACTGGCGGCTGAGGGCGTGGAGGCGTTGAAGGAGGTTTCCGGTACCGTGGACTCGGTGCTGACCCAATTAATCGGCGGGATTCAATCCGGCATGGGCTATCTGGGCGCGGCAAGCCTG
The DNA here is from genome assembly GCA_937983475.1 of uncultured Verrucomicrobiales bacterium. GTDB lineage: Bacteria > Verrucomicrobiota > Verrucomicrobiia > Limisphaerales > JACDHS01 > CALJZV01. Next base: position 9,084 of record CALJZV010000264.1, on the reverse strand, counting down.
GCGCAGCTCCGCGAAAGAGCGCGGTACATCCGCGTCAGCCCCGCTGGCCAACGGGAAGCCGGCCCGCACGACATCGTGGAAGTGAAAGCCGGAGTTTGAGGGGTTAAAACCGGATGGCGTCGTTGACGGTGCCGCATTGCGGGCATCGGGAGCGGTCCACATCGGGGTCGTCGGTATAAACAAACCCGCATTTGTCGCAGCGGAAAACGTGGTCCTCGCTCCGCTCGGAACGGAAACGGCGACCTCGAATCTCCGAGTAGGCCGCCAGAATCAGCAGCGCACCCAGGAGGATTCCCACGTAGGCCAGCAATAACAGGTCGGACGTCATGGTGTGGGCGAGGTGGTGGAGGCAGACCCATTGACCGTGTTGGTGGCAGGCATTGGCAGGGTTTGCCAGATGAAAATCACTTTGCCCCAAATCAGCTGGGGCGGCCCGTTGACCGGCTCGAACCGCAGGCGCGAGGCCAATTGCAGGGCGGTTTTGTCCGCCTCGGGCAGGCGCGAGCGGCTCAGAAGGCGGGCGGAAACCACCAGGCCCGCGTTGTCGGCGGCGATTTGCACCACCGAATTGGTGAGCGGGTCCGAGTAGGTCCACGAGGGCAACACCGGCTGCTCGCGGAGTTTCCTTAGGGCGAGGCCGCCTTCCAGTTGCATCAGCGAGCTTTGCTGGAGCGGTGGCACCAAGGCATAGGGATCGCTTGTTTCGAGGGGCGATAGTTTTTCATTGATTTGAAGGGGTGGCAGTGTGCTGGCCGGCTCAAAATCCGCCGCCGCCAACCCGAGCTTGCCGGCGTTCAAGGCCAGCCATCGTGGCGGCTCGCTCCAGTCCGGAGCCTCGTATTCCACCGGCTTGACGCCCAGCCAGGAGCGCCCGGAAAAGCCGGTTCGGCTCGGCAGCACGAACACGGTGGGATCAGCGGCTGGCAACTTCTCGAGCAGGCTCGTGGAAAAATCAGGGGCTGCCAAACGGAAATCCGTGGTTTTATTTTCCGCGGGATGAAAATGCCCTGGGATGCGCTTGGCCAAGGCAAAAATCAGCCCCACATGAAGCAGGAGCAGCAGGGAAATCGTGGTCAGCCAGCGGCGGGTCGTCCACGCGGTGGGGGGCTGGGCCAGCGTGCTCATGGTTTTTTGGGCGCGGCGGCCACGAGCATTTCCTTTATTCCCACGCGCCTGGCCAGTTCGCCCAGGCGCATGACGACCTGATTGTGTGCGGCTTGGTCAGCCATCACCAAAAGCGTCAACGGCTCTGCGCTTTTGCGAACCGCTGACTCCAATTCCCGCTCCAGTTCGGCCTCCTGCATCAGGCGGTTCCGGTAAAACAACTGGCCACCCAGATTCACCGCAACCACGACCGTCGGATTGGTGGTTCCGGCAAGGCCGCTGGCCTTGGGCAGTTCAATCGGAGTGTCCGGCGTGACGACACGGGCGGGCAATCCCTTGAGTTGATCTCGCACCAGGACGGCCAGTTGCCGGGGAGCGCCCGGTTCTGCCGAAATGACCACCGTGGACTGCGCCGGCAGTTTTTTGAATTCCGACCGGAGTTGCTCCAGTTCCTCGATGCGGAAGGTTTTTCCCTCGTAATGAATGGTGCCATTCTTGGCGATGGACAACGACGCGCGCGATTGGCTGACGGGCACGGGTGTGTCCAGTTGGTAGGAAATGCCCGGCGTGTAGATAAGCGAACCGAGCAGGATGAAAATCAGCAGCAGGAAAAAAACGCCTGCCAGCGGCGCCAGATCAAGCTGGCCCCGGAACAGGCTGGCATTGCGGGGAAACCTCATTTTTCCACAACGATGCTCAGGATTTCCGTGGAAGCCTGCTCCATGTCCAGCACGATGGAATTGACCCGCGTCACCAGGTAATTGTAACCGGCGTAGGCCGGTATCGCGACTGCCAGGCCCGCTGCGGTGCAGATCAATGCCTGCCAGACGCCGCCTGAAAGCATCCCGATATGCGCGTTCAGGCCGGCTTCCTGCATTTTGGTAAAAATCTGGATGAAGCCCAAAACCGTTCCCAGCAGGCCCATCAGCGGCGCAATCTGCGCGATGGTGGCCAGGAAACTCAGCTTTTGCTCCAGGCGCGGCACTTCGAGGAAACCCGCGTCCTCCAAGGCTTCGCGCACGCCCTCGCGGCCCTTGTCGCGGTTAAGAATGGCGACCTTGACCAACCGCGAAACCGGCCCGGGCGTCGCGTCGCAGATGGCCAGCGCCTCGACCACGTTGTCACGCTTGAGCACGTTGCGGACGCCATTGAGAAACTCGGTCGAGTTGATCTGGGCGCGGTGGTAATGAAGCAGGCGCTCGATGAACACGGCGATTCCAACGGCACTGGCCGTCAGAATCAGCCAGATCATCGGTCCGCCCTTGGCCAGAAAATCAGGCAACATGGCGCTTCTTATAATCGGTCGGAGGCCAATTTCAAAGTCGTTTATCCTCGGTGACTTTGTGCTTTGAAGTTCGCTGCGCCGCCGGTATCCATGAGCCATGGAAAAACCCGACCAATTACGCGAACTCTTCCGCATGCAAAAGGCCCTCAACGAGCGCATCGGCGTCCGCACCGACACCATGACCGACGAGGAGAAAACCAAGTGGGTGCTCACCTACGGCCGCGCCGTGTCCCAGGAACTGGCCGAGTTAGCCGACAGCGTTCCCTGGAGATGGGGGGCCAAATACCAGAAGTTCGACGAGCAGAACGCCCGGGTCGAAGTCGTGGACCTGTTTCATTTTCTCATCAGCCTGGCGCAGGTGCTGGGGATGAGCGCGGACGATGTGTTCAATGCCTACTGCAAGAAAAATGAAGTGAACTTCAAGCGGCAGGAAACTGGTTACGCCGTGAAGGACGACGCCGATTCGCGGCACATTTAGCCATATGTGGCCTGCGGGATTTCCCAAGAGTTCATGAGCTCGCGCGCTTCCATTTCAAAGCCGCCCAAAGGCGTCTCCGCCCGCCGCAGCTTTGTCTTTTTGTGCCTGTTCATGACGCCTTTTTTTGCAGTCGGTCTTTTCTTCCTGTATGCCGGCATTCAGAACTGGCTCTCGGGCAATTCCACGGCGGGCATGGCGGTGTGCGGTTTTGCGACGGTGTTCCTGCTGTTCAGTTCGGGCTTTTTATTCATGGGCTGGCACGGTTTCCAGAGGGGGAGGAAGCAGGAGCAACTTGAGGTTGTTCATGCTGAGGAGCCGTGGCTCTGGCGGGAGGACTGGGCCACTGGTGTCATCCGTTCGGCGGGGAAGGGGACGGTCTGGTTTGCCTGGGTGATTGCGCTGTTCTGGAACGGCATTTCGTCGCCGCTGCTGTTTGTGTTTTCCCGCGAATGGGAAAAGGGCAACAAGCTCATTCTGATCGGGCTCATTTTTCCGCTGATTGGGTTGCTCATTCTGGTTTGGGCCATTTACCGCACGGTCCAATACCGCAAGTTCGGCCAATCGCTGTTCCGGATGCTTTCGGTTCCGGGCGTGCTCGGCGGATCGTTGAGCGGCGCGGTGGAAGTTCCATCCAAAGTTCGGGCCGATAAGGGATTCAAGCTGCGCCTCCATTGCGTTCAGCGCACCACCACTGGTTCTGGCAAGAATCGCTCCACGCATGAGCAACTGCTTTGGGAAGATGAAAAAACGATTCTTCGGGACTTGCTGGAGCATGAGCGCGGACGGACGGCCATCCCGGTCCATTTCAACATTCCCTATGAATTGCCTTCTTCACTGGAGGGAAATCCCGCCATTGTCTGGCGCCTGGAAATCTTGGCGGACATCCCTGGCGTGGATTACTCCGCGCAGTTTGAGGTGCCGGTGTTCAAGACGCCGCAGAGCGACCCTGAACGGCAGCCCGCCGAGGATCCGACGGCCGCGTTCCAGCCGCCCCCGCAGGAATATCAGCCACCCGCGAAGTCCCGCATACAGGCGCGCGACATTTTTGATGGCGTGGAGCTTTATTTTCCGGCGGCCCGCAACCCCGGAGGCATCGCGGCGTTGTTGGTTTTTCTGGCAATTTGGAACGCGATTTTCTGGGTGCTGATGGTCAAAAAAGCGCCGATTATTTTTCCAATCGTATGGGGACTGGCTGACACGATACTGATGCTTGCGTTGTTGAGCGCCTTGTTTTACTCGGTGCGAGTCCAGGCGACCAAATCCCAACTAAGTGTGTATCACCGGATGCTTTTTCCCACCTGCACCCGGCGGCTGCCTTCCAGTGAAATAAAAAGTGTTCAGGCCCGTCCCGGCGCGCAGGCCGGCAGGACTGTGTATTACCAGATTCGAGTCCAGACGCGCGATGGCAAAGAATACCATGCAGGTGAAGGCATCCCGGATCGAAGGCACGCCGAGTGGCTCGCCAGCCGCATCGCGACCGCCCTTGGAGTGAACAGCAAATGAAACCCGTTAAAGCAAAACCGTTGCCCGCCTATCACATCCCCCGGCATTTGCGTCGGGAGCTGGAGTCAGTCGTTATTCGCCCCGAGCAGATTGCCCGGCGCATCCGCCAATTGGCCCGTCAGATTCAACGCGACTTTGGGGGCAAGGATTTGGTGGTGGTCTCGCTGCTCAACGGCACCGTGATGTTTCTGGCGGACCTGGTTCGGCATTTGAACACGCCGCTGCACTTGGATTTCATCGGCGTCTCCAGCTACGGCTCGGGCACCGAATCACGCGAACTGGTGTACACCAAGGAACTGCGCCTCGACGTGAAGGGCCGCGATGTGCTGCTTGTGGATGACATTCTCGACACGGGAAAAACGCTCGCCCACGTCCTCGCCAAGTTGCGCAAACTGGGCCCTCGGGAAATTAAAACCTGCGTGTTGCTCGACAAGCCCGAGCGCCGTATTGAACCCATTGAGGCTGATTATGTCGGGTTCACGATTCCCAACCTGTTTGTTGTTGGATACGGGCTGGATTTTGCCGAAAGGTACCGGAACCTGCCCTTTGTTGGCGTTTTGAAGCCGGAGATGTATCAGAAGTGAAGAGTGATTCGTGAAACGTGAATTAGAACGCTCCTTAAGCATCACGCATTACTCCTCCCGCCTTTCCATTTGAGTCGATGCAAGTCACGGTCCATTTTTACTCCTACTTTAAGGACCTGGCCGGCTGCGCCAATACAGACGTGGCACTGGAAGCCGGTTGCAGCCTGGGTGACCTGCTGGGCCAATTGTGGCGGCGATTTCCAAAATTGGAGCCGATGAAGAATTCGATGCTTATGGCGGTGGGCGTGGATTACCAGACGCGCGATTATATTTTGCGGGAAGGCGATGAGGTGTCGCTTTTTCCGCCGGTGCAGGGGGGATGAGCGGTTTTCAAATCTCAAATCTTAAATCTCAAATTCAAGATTTTGGATTTTGGATTTTCTACCTATATTTAAAACGCCAGACGTTCCTTTACTTCACCTTCCAGATTGTGAAACGCCACCTTGTCATTTCCAAAGACCCGATTGACGAAGCCTCCCTGACGGCCTCAAGGCGAATGTCCAGCGGGATGGGCGCGGTGGTCTGTTTCTCTGGAGTAGTGCGGGAATCGGAAGGCTCCGAGAAAATAAACGCCATAGATTACGAGGCGTTCCAGAAAATGGCCGAGCATCAGTTTCATTTGCTCTTCGATCAAATGGAGCAGCGCTGGCCTGTGGAGTCGGTGCGGTTGGTGCATCGAGTCGGCGTGGTGGCCGTCGGCGAGCCCTCGCTTTGGGTGGAGATCATCGCCCCGCACCGCGCCGAGGCTTTTGCCGCCTGCCAATGGCTCATTGACGAAATGAAGCGCGTGGTTCCGATCTGGAAAAAACCTTTGAAGACGAACTGAATTCATTAGCCTTTTATGAAGTCCATTCAATCCATGATTCAAAAATCTCTTGCATTCCTTGTGACCTGGCTTTTTGCCATGGTGCTGCCTGTGGGGGCGCAGACCGATTTCATCGGGCTCTATCTCACATGGCAGCGTGACCCGACCACCACAATGACGGTGAACTGGGTGAACCTGTATGAAGAAGGCACTGTCACCGTCTGGCACCGAGTTCAGGGAACCGAAAAGTGGTTTTCGAAGTCCGGCAAGCGGCATCAGGCGCGTCCGTCGGTGTTTCAGGTGCGCCGGGTGGAGTTGACCGGGCTGAAGCCGGAAACCACCTACGAGTTTGCGCTCGGCGATGAGGCTCCCTCCGAGCCCAAGGGCATTTACAAATTCCGCACAATGCCCGCCGAACTGAAGCGCCCGGTGCGGTTTGTCAACGGCGGCGACATGATGCACTCGCGCGAACTCATGGACGCCATGAATCGCCAGGCCGCAAAGCTCGACCCGGACTTTGCCTATTTAGGCGGCGATCTGGCCTACGAAAACGGCTCCAATGTTTCACGCTATTGTGACTGGTTCCCGTCGTGGCACAGCGGAAGGCGCGGCGGGCGCGGCGGGTGGAATCCCTTTGTGACCGGCATCGGCAACCATGAGGTCAAGGGCCATTACGGCGGGCGCATTCCAGATGATGCTCCGTATTTCTACGGCTTCTTTGCGCTGCCGGAAGGACGATCCTATTACTCTTTGGATTTTGGCCGTTACCTTTCGCTGGTCGTGCTGGACTCGGGTCATACGCAGCCGATTTCCGGCAAGCAAACGCAATGGCTTGCATCCACGCTGGCAGCGCGCGCCCAACAGCAGTTCCTGTTTGCCGGCTATCATTGGCCGGTGTATGGCACGGCCAAGGCGCAGCCGGGTTTGCTTCCGTGCGATTCGCCGCGTTCCCAGGAAATGCGCACCAACTGGGTGTCGCAATTCGAGCGCCACGGTGTTTCGGTCATATTCGAGCACGACCACCATACCTACAAGCGCACCCACCGGTTGCGAAATCACCAGCGCGATGATGAAAACGGCCTGCTGTTCCTGGGTGACGGCGCATGGGGCGTGAACACCCGTGACCCGGTTTCTCCGGACAAGGCGTGGTATCTGGCCAAGTCGGAGGCAAGGCGCCATCTCTTCAGCGTGACGCTGCATCCCGAAGGGCGGTTTTATGTCGAGGCGGTGGACGCCAACGGAACCGTTTTCGACAGGGTGGAAGCGCTGTCGCCGCGCACGAAACCAATGGCGAATTAAGCCCGGCTTTGCTGTGCCGTGGGTCCTGTGTTACTGTCAGCGCCGGTCATGGCCGAAATTGTTTTAGCCACCCTCAACGCCAAATACATTCATGCCGCCTTCGGCTTGCGCTATCTGCTGGCCAACCTTCGCGATTTGAAGCCGCGCGCCTGCCTGCTGGAATTCGACATCAACCAGCGGCCGCTCGATATCGCCGAAGTGTTGCTGGCGCAGAATCCCCAAATCATCGGCCTGGGCGTGTACATCTGGAACGTGGCTGAAACCACCGAGGTTGTCGCCGCAATCAAGCGCGTTCGGCCCGAGGTGAAAATCATCCTCGGCGGCCCGGAAGTGAGCTTTGAAGTGGATCAGCAGGAAATTGTCCGGCTCGCCGATTACGTCATCACTGGCGAGGCGGATTTGAAGTTTCGTGAACTCTGCGAGCAGCTTTTGAAAAATGAAAAGCCGCCGCTGAAAATCATCCCTGCCGAACTGCCCGATCTCAATCGCCTCGCGCTGCCCTACGACCTTTACGATGACAACGACCTGGCGCACCGCGTGGTTTATGTCGAGGCGTCGCGGGGTTGCCCCTTCACGTGCGAGTTTTGCCTGTCCTCTCTCGACATCCCTGTGCGCCAGTTTCCTCTGGAACCGCTGCTGGAGCAGTTGGATAAACTCCTTCAGCGCGGGTTGAAGCAGTTCAAATTCGTGGACCGCACGTTCAACCTGAACCTCACCTTCAGCAAAGCGATTCTTCAATTTTTTCTCGACCGTTATCAGCCGGGCTTGTTTGTGCATTTTGAAATGATTCCCGACCGGCTCCCTGAAGCCTTGCGCGGGGTCATCGCCCGGTTTCCAGCGGGCGCACTGCAGTTTGAGGTCGGCATCCAGACTTTTGATGACGCGACGTCCAAGAACATCAGCCGACGGCAAAACCACGACCGTCTTGCGGACAACTTTCATTTTCTGAGAACCCAGACCGGGGTTCATATTCACGCCGATTTGATCGTGGGCCTGCCGGGTGAAAGCCTGGAGAGCTTTGCGGCGGGCTTTGACCGGTTGGTGGCATTGCGACCGCAGGAAATTCAGGTCGGCATCCTCAAGCGGCTGCGCGGCACGCCGATTGTGCGGCACGACACCGCGTGGCAGATGGTTTACAGCCCGGTGCCGACGTCCGAACTCCGTCGAAACAAACTCATTGATATCGCTACCATGCAAAAAAGCAGGCGGTTCGCGCGCTGCTGTGACCTGGTCTGCAACAGCGGCAACTTCGTGGAGACCACGCCGTTGGTCTGGAGGAAACATAACTCGCCCTTCGCCGGTTTCATGGCGTTCACCGTGTGGAGCTACGCCCGGCTGGGGCGCCGTCACAGCATCGCGCTGGAAAGCCTGGCCGAGGCGCTTTTCATTTTCCTGACGGATGAGGCGAAGCTGGAAACCAAGGACGTGGTGGCGGCACTCTGGAGCGACTGGCAGCGCGGAGGACGCCACGAGAAGCCTGCATTTCTTCAGGACTACATTTCCAACGAGGACGTTCGGCAGGCGCGCGAGCGGCATTTTGCCCCGAAGCGCCAGGCGCGGCATCTGGTCAAATCGCAACCGGCTATCCGAGCAGTTCGGTGATTTTCGCGCCGATGTTGCCCTGCTTGACGATGGATTCGCCGACGAGGATGGCCCGGGCGCCGCAGCGCTCCAGACGCGCCACGTCATCGCGGGTGTGAATGCCGCTTTCGGCCACGAGAATCTTCCGTTGCAGCGCGCCGGGGTCAGATTCGCTCATTTTCTCCGCAAGCCGCTCGGTGGTTGCCAGGTCGACCTTGAACGATTTTAGGTCGCGGTTGTTCACGCCAACCAGTTCTGCATTCAGCGCCAGCGCTCGTTTAAGTTCGGGCTCGTCATGGACCTCCACCAGCACGGACAAGCCCGCTTCCTTCGCGAGGGTGTGGAAGTGTTTTAATTGCTCATCAGTCAGGATGGCCACAATGAGCAAAATGGCGTCCGCGCCCCACTCGATCCCCGCAAGAATCGCGCGGTCATCGATGATGAA
>CALJZV010000263.1 GCA_937983475.1 uncultured Verrucomicrobiales bacterium | reverse complement strand
CGCCGGAAACCAAGGTTAATGGCGCACGGTGGCGTTGCTGGCAGTTTTTTATTTAACGCCAAGTTTGCGCGCTTGGAGGAAAGGCGCTTTCGGGATATACATAATGCATCCATGTGTCTGCTCCCCTCAGTCTGCCGCGCCAACAGGAAGGGGTTTATTTTATTGCTGGCTTGGGCGCTTTCGATTTCCGTGACCTTCGGATTCACCCAGCCAATCCAATACACGCCTCGATGCTGGCGTGCCAGCGATGGGCTTCCTCATGACGCCGTTCAGGCCATCGCGCAGACGCCCGATGGGTATTTGTGGATTGGAACGCAGAACGGCCTGGCGCGCTTTGACGGCATGCAGTTCACGCCCGTGAGTCTGGGGGCCGAGGGAAACTCTTTCCAGCAGCAGGCCATCACTTGCCTGGTCGCCGACAGTGGCGGCGCGCTTTGGGCGGGGACAGAGGCCAATGGCGTGTGCCGCCTGGCTCACGGTGAAGTGCTTCATTTGACTGAAAGCCGCGGACTGGCCTCCGATGCGATACGCAGTTTATGCGTGACGCGAGATGGAGCGGTCTGGATTGGCACGACCAATGGTTTGAACCGCTATTTCAAGGGCCAGTTTTCCTATTTTTCCATAACCAACGGTCTGGTTCATAATGTGGTGCGCGCCCTGTGCGAGGAGGCCGATGGGAGTCTTCTGGTGGCCACGGCTCAAGGGTTGAATCGCATCCGCCAGGGCGATGTCTCCACGGTGAACATCAGCACCGACTTGGCCTTGTGGTCTCTGCGCGCGGTTTGTGCCGGAAACAACGGGACAGTATGGGTAGGCTCGCATGAGGGCCTGACGGGATTTGCCGGTGATGAGTCCCTTCATTTCACCACATTCAATGGCCTCTCCGGCAACATTGTCAAAGCCCTGCTGGAGGACCGGCAAGGAGACCTGTGGGTGGGAAGCTACGGGGGGCTGAACCGGGTTTCAGGAGGCAAGGTGTTATTGGAGCTCAATCAGGATGGCGAGGGGTTCGACATGGTCAACGCACTGCACGAAGACCACGAAGGCGGCATCTGGGTGGGAACCAAGGGTGGCCTTTACCGGTTGGGTATTGGGGTTTTTACGACCTAATCAAGCAAACAGGGATTGACCGACAATAATGTCACCAGCGTTTTTGAGGATAAGCGGAAGGAAATTTGGGTTGGTACCTGGGGTGGCAGCCTCAACATCATCAAAGACGGGGCGGTTTATCCCTTTTCATTTGCTTTAGATCCGGTTCCGGGGCTGGTTTTGTCCCTGTTGCAGGATCGGCAGGGTGATTATTGGGTGGGGACTGATTTCAACGGCGGCCTGTTCAAGCGAAATGGCGACGTGTTTTTGCGGTTTGCCTCGGCTCACGGGTTCGTGGACACGGCCATACGGGTGCTTTATGAAGACTCCCTGGGCAACCTTTGGGCTGGGACCAGCAGCGGATTGAACCTGTTTTCCAACAACACGTTTTTTCGTTTCACAAAGGACAATGGGTTGGCTGGCAACACGATTCGCGCTCTTTGCGACGACGGCCAAGGCGGCTTCTGGATTGGCACCACGACCGGGTTGTCGCGTCATCAGGATGGGGAGTTTTTTCCAGCGGACCCTGCCTTGAAATTGTCTTCGATAAATCTGTCGGCGCTGTATCGCGACCGGGACGGCACACTTTGGGTTGGCACCGATGGTGGGGGGCTCAATCGGATCCGTAACGGGCGCGTCCGAGCCTGGGACTCAAACCACGGACTGTTTGACGACCGAATTTATGAAATTCTGGAGGACGACACGGGTTGGTTCTGGTTTGCGTCGAGCCGGGGCGTGTTTCGCGCCCGGAAGAGTAATTTTCTATCGGACACCGAAACGGATTCAGACGCGATTATTTGTTACTCGTATGGGCGTGAGGACGGCTTGGGAAGCACGGTTTGCAATGGCGTTGGAAAGCCATCTGCGTGGAGGGGGCGAGAGGGTCGGTTGTGGTTTGCCACCGCCCGCGGCGTCAGCGTTGTCAACCCCGCCCAGGTGCCGCTGCCGCCAACCCATCCACCCCGGGTCTGGATAGAGGCGATCTTTGCCGGAGGCGACCGGATGGGCGATGTGCGGAAAAGCGCTTTTGGCCCCCGCCAGGACGGCGGGGTGCCATTGGAAATCCCACCCGGACGGCGTGACCTGTCATTCCGATACACCGTGTTGAGCTTTCGGTCCGTGGAAAAGAATCGCTTTCGTTATCGTCTCGAGGGATGGGACAAGGACTGGGTGGATGCGGGAGCCCGCAGGGAGGCGTATTACAACAACTTGCCGCCCGGCACCTACCAGTTTCAGGTGATCGGCGCCGGCAGCGACGGACTTTGGAACACCGGCGGCGCGACCATAACCGTGAAACTGCTTCCTTATTTCTGGCAAACGCCATGGTTTCTGGGAATCGCCTTGCTTTTAACCGGAGGCGGGCTTGGAAGCGCCGTCCGCTTTGTTTCCGTCCGGAAACTTCGACGCAAACTCGAGCAGATCGAGCAGCAGCGCGCCGTTGAGAACGAGCGCAGCCGCATTGCCCGCGACATGCATGACGAGCTGGGAGCCCGGTTGTCGAGCATTCTGCTGCTCAGTAACCTGGCCCGCAAACCGGGCGGCGCTTCGGAGGAAATGCGAAACCTGGCCGAAAAAATCTCCGGCCAGACCCAGGACATCGTGGAGCGGATGGACGCCATTGTCTGGGCGGTGAATCCGGGACACGACACGCTCGAGCGTTTTGCCAGTTACCTGTTTGAAAATGTGGAAATGTATTTGGAAAGCACAGGGCTTCGGTTCATTCCAGAGGTGCCTGAGAACCTGTCCGAGTGCCCGCTTTCATCCGAGATCCGGCACAACCTTTACCTGGTGGTCCGGGAGGCGTTGCAC
>CALJZV010000262.1 GCA_937983475.1 uncultured Verrucomicrobiales bacterium | reverse complement strand
TTTCCCAGCTTCACGTACGGGCACCGGCGGACGTGGACGGGGGCGGTCTCAAGGACAGTGTCACCGGCAAGCGCTTTTGGGCGCACGGCCCGACCGGAGACCCGGAACCCAACGTGCCTGCGGTGCTCTACTGGTTTCAATTGGTCCGCAACAAGGACAAATCGGTGGATTTTATTCCGCACTTGATTGATGACGACTCAGGCGTGGGCACACAGGTGGTGGTGGGTGACGTCAATGGAGACAAATTGCCTGACGTCATTGTGGGCAACAAAAAGGGCGTTTTTGTTCACCTTCAACAAAAGAAAAAGGTGAGCAAAAAGGAATGGCTGGCTGCGCAACCCAAGCCGTTCGTGCCTGCGGCGGGTTCCAAATAACCGAACCGGACTTTTGGGAAAATGAAACCGAGCGGCTTCATTTTTCCAAAACTTTGCAAGGTCTGTTTGCTCGGTGTCTGGCCGTTGTTTCCTCATCTGGAACCGATGGCTGATTGAGTTTTTTCCCTCCAGGCCTCACAATAAGAGTGGATATGAAAGAACAGAAGGGCCGAGTGCCCCCTCCGCGGGCCAAGAAAAAATTGCCGCGGTCGTTCAAGGATCTGACACCGAGCAAGCATTTCAACCCGCGCACCTTTTTTTATGAAATGGTCTGGAAAGCTTGGCTGACGCCTCGCAGCGGGCAGATTGTTCCCCCTAATTTCCCAAAACTGTCCCACGGCCAGCTTGCCTTGACATGGATCGGGCACGCTTCATTTCTGGCCCAGTTCAACGACCTCAATGTTCTGGTGGATCCCAACTTCGCCAACTGGCTTTTTTTGTTGAAACGCGTCAAGCGCGCCGGCCTGCGCGCCGAGGATTTGCCGCCCATTGACCTGGTGCTTCTGACCCACGCGCACTTTGATCACTTTCACAAGCCCAGCCTGCGGAAGCTTCCGGCATCGCCCAAAATTGCCGTGATGCCCTGGGGCATGGGTGATCTGGCGCATGATCTGGGTTTCGACCGAATCATCGAACTGCAATGGTGGGAGAGTTTCACGCACAAGGATTGGACTGTGACCCTGACGCCCTCAAAACACTGGGGCGCGCGCATGATTCATGATGAACACCGCGGCTACGGAGGGTTCATTCTCGAGCATCAGGGCCGGCGGATTTACCATGCGGGCGACAGCGCCTACTCCCACGTCTTCAAGGAAATCGGCCGCAAATGCCCACCGGAGATCGCGTTGCTGCCCATTGGGGCCTATTACCCGGAATCCTTCCGCCGGGCGCACATGGGCCCCGACCAGGCGGTCAAGGCGTTCAAGGACCTCAAGGCTCAATGGCTTGTGCCCATGCACTATGGCGCGTTCCGGTTGGCCTTCGAGGACATGGACGAACCGCCGCGATGGCTTCGGGAACTGTGCCAGGCCAACGGCGTCAGCCATCACCTGATGGTTTTGGACGAAGGCATGCCAGTGGTCTTTGAAAAAACCGAGCGCGGCAAAAAGGGGCTTCAGGCCGTGCCGGTTGCGTAGCGGAGAACAATTGTCCTTCCGGGAAAATGAGCCTTACTTCAAGGCTTTCACCCGAACGTCCTTGAACATCACGGTCATGGGCGGGCCTGTGTGAACCTGAAACGCCAGAATGCCCGACTTGGCGGCATTGGCGGCGTCCTCGTCGGTAACTTCAACCGTGGTGACGCCGTTGATTTTGTGGATCAGATGATTGTCCTTGGCGATCACGACATAGTCGTTCCAGTCCTCGGATTTGATTTTGGCCTGGATTTCGTCGGGATTTCCGACAGACCCGACCACTTGGACGCTGGCTTTCTTTTTGCCTTCGCCGCCAGGCTTGACGACGGTTTTTTGTCCGCGCTCGCCCAGAATGCCGCGGCCCTTTTCGTCATAAAGAATGCCCGACCACTTGGTCCCCGCCTCGAAGTCGGCCTGGTAGCCGCCCACCAGCCACGTCGCCGGATCGAGCACTTTGCTGCGGTACTGAATGCACGAGTTGCCGTTAAGACTCTTGTAGGACAGGCGCAGCTCAAAATCGCCGACGGTGCCGTTGGTCCAGATCAAAAATGTGTTGGCCTTGATCGGTTCCTCGGCGGTGTTGCGCCCGACGATGACGCCGTCCTGCACCGACCAGACCTTCGGGTCGCCGGTCCAGCCCTTGAGGTTCTTGCCGTTGAAGATGGTTTTGAATCCTTTATCGGCCTTGGGTTTCGCGGCGGCATCCGCCATCAGCGAAGCGGCGCATGACAATACCAATGAGAAAATAAAAAAGCGTTTATTCATAAGCTTAAAAAATGTGACAGGTTGGTTTACTTCAATTTCTTTTTCAAAAACTTCAGGCCTTTGACGGCAATTTCGTCGCGCGTTGGTTCCATGCGCCGCCAGATGGCAGCCGCGCGCGCGATGACTTTGACGTCGGTGGTGAACGATTCAATCACCACATCGCCCTTGTATTTGACGTCCTTGAGCGCCTTGGCAATTGGCTTCCAGTCGATATGGTCGTTTCCCGGCGTGCCACGGTCGCTGCCGCAGGCGTGGAAATGGCCCAGAAGCTTGCCCGCCTTGCGGATGGCAGCGGCCTGGTTTTTCTCCTCAATGTTCATGTGGAAGGTGTCCAGGTGCAGTTTCAGCGACTTGGAGCCGACGTCCTTGATGAGCTTGAGGCCTTGGTCGCACGTGTTGAGGAAATCGGTTTCAAACCGGTTGAGCGGCTCGACGCAGATCTGTACGCCCTTTTTCTCGGCGTAATTGGCCAGTTGCTTGAGGTTCTTCACCACCAGAGCCCATTCTTTCTTCTGCTGCGCGGGTTCGACCGCGTCGGCCTTGCCGACCACGCTGTAAACCGGGCCGATGAGCGACGGGCAGCCCAGCACGACCATCTGGTCAATCAGAGCCTTGCAGTAATCCATGGCGGTTTTCTGCTCAGCAGCCGTGCCGCGAAAGTCGCGCCCCGGCCCCATGCAGGCGCAGACCGAGCCGCAGACCAGCCCGTGCTTGTCTAGTTCGCGCTTCACGTGCGCGGGGTCGATGTGCGAGGGGTCCTCGACCGGAATCTCGATGGTCTGAAAGCCCCATTTTTTAAATTTTGGAAACAGCCTGGTGCTGTCATTGGTGAACGGTGAGGTGAACAAAAATGTGTTGATGCCAAGTCTCATAGGAATACGCAGGCAAGGCTAGTTTCCTGAACGCGTCTGTCAAAGCCAATTGTGCCCGTTCGGCAGTTGTGATTCGACGTTCCACGTCGGCTCATTTTTCCATAAATCAAATGAAACGGATTGCGTCGGCAAGATGCCTCAGGCCCAGTAACGGTAATTGATTTCGGGAAACAGGTTGTCGGTCGCTTCAATGCGGCTAAGGAAAACTTCGTCCACCTGCGTCGCCGTCAGTTGCTCATGCAGCGTAATGAAGCGCAACAGGTGGTCCTTGACACGCTTGCGGGCGTAGTCCGGGCTGGTGCCCGTGCGCAAAATAAACGGCCAGTCGCTCGACTGGGCAAGGAGGAGTTCGCGAGCGGCCTGCTTGAGGGCGCGTTCCTGAAGCCCGGTGGCGTTGGGGAATTTTCGCGCCAGTTTGGTCATGCGCTCCTGGGCCACTTGAAGGTGCGGATAAATCCACTCGTTGGTCTCATTGAGCCACACCCGCCAGTAGCCCTCTTCGCCCCAGCTCGACGCGCTGGGTGTGGCGACCTGCTGCGTCGGGTGGCGGCGCAAATAATGCGAGGGTGTGGTCAGGTCGAACACCTTCTGGTCAAACCAGGCCTTCCGCGCGAAGTAGTCCAGAAATTCAACTCCCTCGTACCACCAGTGGCCAAACAGCTCGGCGTCGTAGGGGGAAAGGATCAGCGGCGGGCGGCCCATGATGCCGGACAAATGCTGCACCTGCGCGATGCGGGCGTTGAGGAAGTGTTGGGCGTGCTCGGCGGCCTTGTTCAGCGCGGCCTGACGATCGTAAGGAAGCTTATGCCACGGGTCGTCGGAAATGCGGTGGTACTTGATGCCGGTGAAGCCGCGATGCTCGGGCGAAGGCAGGTAGGGTCGGACATAATCGAAATCGAGGTCAAACCCCACGTCGCGGTAGAAATCACGGTAAATGGCATCGCCGGGATAACCCTCCTCCCGGCTCCAGACCTGGCGCGCGGAATCCAGGTCGCGCCCGAACGCTGCTATGCCGTTGGGCGTGAACAGCGGTGCAAACACCCCGTAACGAGGGCGTATCCTGGCATAGAGACTGCCGTGGAGCTCACC
>CALJZV010000261.1 GCA_937983475.1 uncultured Verrucomicrobiales bacterium | reverse complement strand
CCCTGAAACTATGACCGCATTGCAGGACTCCCTCATTGAACTGATCCGCCGCACCTCGGCTGACATCCCCGACGATGTTCACCAGGCCATTCTCAAGTCCCTGGAAAATGAAAAAAAGGGCACCATTGCCGAATCGGCCCTCAAGATCATTGACCGCAACATCGCCTTGGCCAAAAACAAGTCCCAGCCCCTTTGCCAGGACACCGGAAGCATCCTGTTTTACGTGGATTGCCCGGTGGGCATGGACCAGATGGCCTTTGAGGAGACCGCGAAGGACGCGGCGCGCGCGGCGACCAAAAAAGGCTTTCTTCGCCAGAACTCGGTCGATTCCCTCACCGGCGAAAACGATGGCACCAACGTCGGGCCCGGTTCTCCGGCGGTTCATTTTCACCAGCATCGCTCGCCGGAAATCAAGGTCCGACTGGTGCTCAAGGGGGGCGGCTGCGAAAATGTCGGCGCGCAATACTCCCTGCCCAATGAAAAATTAAAAGCCGGCCGCGACCTGGACGGCTGTCGCAAGGTCATTCTCGACGCGGTGTTGCAGGCGCAGGGCAAGGGATGTGGCCCGGGCATTCTGGGCGTGTGCATCGGCGGCGACCGCGCCACCGGCTACGAGTATTCCAAGAAGCAGTTTCTCCGCACTCTGGGCGACCGCAATCCGGTTGGCGAACTGGACGAGCTGGAGCAGGACATTCTGAAAACCGCCAACGAACTGGGCATCGGCCCAATGGGTTTTGGCGGCAAAACCACCCTGCTCGGGGTGAAAATCGGCGTCGCCAACCGCCTGCCGGCCTCGTTCTTCGTCAGCGTCAGCTACATGTGCTGGGCGTTTCGCCGCCAAGGAGCGGTGTTGAATGGCTCCGGCGGGATTGAAAAATGGCTTTATTGAAGAGAAAGAGCTTTTAACCGATGCGGTTTATTTCCTTATCACTAAATAAAAGACCATGATTGCCCTGACCACCCCACTCACCCAGGAATCGGTGCTTGCCTTGAAAGTAGGCGACGAAGTGTCCATTTCCGGAATTGTTTTCACCGGCCGCGACGCGGTCCACAAATACCTTCACGATGGCGGCGAACTGCCCAAGGAAGTCAATTTGCGCGACGGCATCATCTATCATTGTGGCCCGGTTGTTCTCAAAGATGAGAATGGTCAATGGAAAGTGACTGCCGCCGGGCCGACCACCTCCATCCGTGAAGAGCCTTACCAGGGCGACATCATCAAAAAATTCGGAGTGCGGGCCGTTATCGGTAAAGGTGGCATGGGCGACCGCACTTTGGCCGCCTGCGAGGAGTCTGGATGCGTTTATTTGCATGGAGTCGGCGGTGCGGCTCAGGTGCTGGCGGAATGCGTCAAGCGGGTTCGTAACGTCTATTTTCTCGAAAAATTCGGGTCTCCAGAGGCGATCTGGGAACTGGAGGTGGAGGGATTCCCGGCGGTAGTGACCATGGATGCGCACGGCAATTCGCTGCATCGGGAGGTGTTTTCCGCCAGCCAGGCCGCCTTGGCTGACAGGCTATAGGGTTCATTCTTAAAAGGCGCCCGGGGATTGTGAAATTGACATGGCAGCACTTTTGCTGTTATAACTGTGCTGTTCCCTCAACCATTTTTAGGGGTTCGGCTTTATGAGAATTCGTATTTCACAGTCTAAGGCAGGAACCCGGGGTGGCTTTTCTCTTTTGGAGGTCATGACCGGCATGATGGTGGTGGGCGTTTTGGTCATGGCGCTGTATGCCGGCATTTCCACCGGGTTCGGCACGGTGCAGGCCTCACGCGAAAATCTCCGGGCCACCCAGATTGTTCTCGATCAAATGGAACTGCTTCGGCTGACGAAGTTTGAGGATTTAGAGAGTTTTGTTATGGATCCGGAGCCGTATGACTATACAGATCCTGCAAAAACCTTTTACTTCAATGGCACTGTAACGGTGGCACCCAGCGGCTTTTCCGAATCCTACGCTGCTGATGTCAAGGCGGTCACCGTTGAACTGACGTGGGAATCTCAGGGCAAGGGGGTCAAGCGAACCCGCTCCATGTTCACATTTGTCACCAAGAACGGATTACAGGCCTATGCGTTTTAAGAAATATTCAAACACAGATAAGCGGGTTCGTGGGTTTACCATGGTCGAGTTCGTTGTGACGCTGGGGCTGGGCGGCATTCTGCTCACGGTCATCGCCGCCCTGACGCTATACTCGGGGCGCAGCATGGCGGCCATGGTCAATTACGTGGATTTGAACCAGCGCAGCCGCATGGCGCTGGATCTGATGACCCGCGACATTCGCCAGGCCAGCCGGGTGCTTTCATTTGCGGAAACCTCCGAGCAGATTTCGTTGCAGTTGCAGGAGGTCGTTATCACTGCCACCAACAGCCAGACGTTTGTGACCTCTTACATTTATTACAAACCCAATTTTTCAATTCCGGAGCAGCGCAAAACGGTTGTTCGCACCAGGACAGGCGAACCCTCCAAGTTGTTGCTCACGGATTGCGAGACGCTGGAATTCACCATGTATAAGCGCACACAGGAGGCAACGACCGATCCAACCAGGTGCAAGATGGTTCAGGTGAACTGGGTTTGCGCACGAAAGGTTTTAGGCGCGCTAAGCAACACCGAGAGTATCCAGACAGCGAAAATAGTTATCAGAAAACAAACCGGCACATTAATCCTATGAACACCCTACTCAAAAAGAATCGCTTCGAGAGTGGCAGTGTGTTGTTAACCACCTTGGTGGTCACGGTCACCATCGGCATCATGCTCGCCGCTTATTTATCCATGGTCAGCTCGCAATACCGGGTCACGATGCGTTCCCAGGTGTGGAACGCCACCGTGCCGATCGTGGAGGCGGGCATCGAAGAGGCCCTGGCGCACCTTAACAAAAACTGTCAGACAAACGGCGTGAGCGGACCTT
>CALJZV010000260.1 GCA_937983475.1 uncultured Verrucomicrobiales bacterium | reverse complement strand
TCCTTTCAATTAAATGAAGCATTCGGAAATGCCGCTTCAGTTCCCCGCCGCTCCCGCTTCGATAAATTCAAGCAGATTGGCGACATCCTGTGGTGTGAGGCCTGATTCGAGACCTTCCGGCATCAGCGATTGTTCCTGGCTGTTCATTTTGAGAATGTTGGCTCTCGGGATCACATCCAGTTTGCCGTAAGCCTGCTGCACCGAGATGTTGGCGGTGGTTTCATTGGCCATCAGCCCGATGTAGCTTTCGCCATCGCGGGTTTCGACTTCGTAAGCCTGGAATTGTGGCGCCACTTCACGGTTGGGATCCAAGATGTTCACCAGCAGTTTTTCCCGTCCTGTCGTTTGCACAGTTTCCAGTCCGGGCCCCAGAGCAAAACCTTCGTTCCCATACTTGTGACATGAGGCGCATCGCTCCAAAAAAAGGGCTTTGCCCTTGGCGACATCGCCTTTTAGGGAGATGCTGGATTGATACGCGTCCACCACGTCCTGCCTCTTGGGCGTTGATATGGAGCCCAGCACAGAGGACGCAAGCGCCTTGACGCTCGGATCCCGGTGATTTGTGAGGAATTTGACTTGGGTGTCGTTCAGGTCAGCCCTGCGGATGGACCCTTTTTGGATGGCATGAATCAAAGCCGTGGCACGGTCGGAACGGGTCAATAGGATTGTAATCGCTTCGCTCCGGAGGCGCGGGGAAAAATCCCTCCAGCGGGAGATAATTTCGCCGTTTATTTTGGTATCAGGAAATTTGCCCAGCGTGGTTAACGCAGTCAGTTGAACGCCTTGTGGTTGTTCGTGGCCCAGCAGTTCGAGCAGACTTGGTGTTGCTTCACTCTGATTGCTCATTCCCAGCAGTTGAATGGCCTGCGTGCGGCTTGATTCGGTGGCAGAATTGTCTTTTGCGTGTTTTACAGCCTGTTCAAAGATGGTTTTCAGGCGGTTGTGTTTGTCCGCTTTGGAGAGGGATGTGCCGGCACGCTGGAGTCCGGCGCCAAGCGAGCTTAAAAGTGCGAATGAGTAGTTTGTTTTTGTGCCGGTGGCCACCCAGCTCAAAAGCTGGTCCACTTCGATTGGATTGTTTCGCGCGCCGATGACTGTTGCCAATTGCAGTAAAAAGGCTTCACTCCCCTTGATCGCGGCAAATTCGGCATCCTTTGAGAGGTGGTTGAACATTTCCGCCGCGCCTTCAGCCAATGAACTCAAGGCCGCCGCTTGCATCCAGGAATTTCCAGCGTCGCGCTTCAGCGTTGCCGCTAATGCCTGATTGCGTTCCTGATGCCGAATTTCTCCCAGGGTGAATGCCAGTTGGAGAAGAACATGAGGGGACGGATCGCCTGGCAACTCCTTCAATCGAGACCAGAGGGCAGGGGAAGGAACGCCATTGGAGAAAAATGTTTCCGACAAACGAATGGCGTGTTCGCGGACACGGTCATCGGCGTCACCCAAGGCTTGCAATATGTGCTGTTCGGAGAGTGCGCCATGCCCGTCCAGGGCGTAAAGCGCATGGAGCCGCCCCAATGGAGACTTGGATTTTGCCAGCGTCTTTACCAAGGCGGGAATGGCTGATTTGTCCTGGCGTTCGTACAGGAGTCGAGATGCCGTTTCTCTGTGCCAGCCGTTGGGATGCTCCAAAGTCGTGACCAGTTGGGAGGTTTTCATTTTTCCCAAGGCGGGGAGCTTGGGCTGCTTGAAATTTTCAGGGACAATCCGGAAAATTCTGCCGCGATCATTGCCGCTGTTGAGGTCCAAATGCTTCTTTAAAGGTTCCGGCAGGGACCAAGGATGCTCGATGGTCTCACGATACATATCCAGGATGTAAAAGCAGCCGTCCGGGGCATTGGCGAATTTAACCGGTCGAAACCAAGTATCCTTGGACGCGAGAAACTCGACGTTTTTTTCATCCTCCGGGCGAGACGCCTTCAGGGAAACGCCGTCGGAAAAGATTTTTTTGCGGTGCATTAGGTTGCCCCCGGCGTCACCGGTGAACACGTTGTCCAGAAAGTCTGGGGGAAATGAACTGCCACGGTACACGGTGGCGCCGGTGGCGCCGGTGAAATAGCCGGCAGACCGTCCGCCGCCCTCAATGGCCCCTTGGACTACCCCGGAAACACGCCATTTTGTCCTGATGACTCTCCAAGGCTCCTCCGGGCTGATGCGATACACTTCTGCGGCGCCGCCATCAACAGCGATCGAATCGGTGGCCTTTGGCATCGCGTAATGAGGATTGCGCTCGGCATAACGCAATTCATACATGATGGCCATCAGATGGTCGCTGTTGCTACAGGTGAACTTCCGCCCGCGTGTGTTAAGACTCAGGCCGTATTGGCCGCCGCCGCTTTCGGGACGCATTTTAAGGCTTCTTGGATCAAATGAAAAATTCCGCCCATTTAAGTCAACTGGCTTTTCGGACAGCAACGCGAGGTTGGTGACGATGCCGCCGTTGGGAGCTGTGAGCCCGTGAATACGATTGTCCAAACCCCAGTTGAAGCTGTTCATCAACGCCTGAACATTAAGGCGGTCGCGGGTGTTTCCAAACCCGGTGTAAATCCGCCTGCGAACATCCGCCTTGTTGTCGCTGTCGGTGTCCTTTAGATAAAAAATATCCGGAGTGGACCCGACGAACACCCCGCCATTCCAGCAGAATACCGCTGTGGGCCATGGCAGGTCGTCGGCGAACAGATGACTTTTATCGAATCGTCCATCGCCGTTGGTATCTTCCAGCAAGCGGATGCGTCCCAAACGTTCATCGCGGCGCTCGGAGTAGTCGCGCATTTCCACGACGAAGAGTCGGCCATTCTCGTCAAAGCACATGTCAATGGGATCCATGATCAGTGGTTCGGAGGCGGCCAGTTCCACTCGGAACCCCTTTTTCACGTGGATGGTTTCGATGGCACGGGCCGGCTCGACGTGCGGGTGGCGAGGCAAATCTTTTTCCGGGTCAACTTCCGGCGCAGTCGCGCCAAGGACAGGGAAGAAAGTGAAACTAAAAAAGCACAACGCCGCGGCAATGGACTTCGCGTTCATAGGGCAGAGTGATGACAGGCTACAAGAGTCTCCTGCAAGCAGATTTTAATGAAAGGGATGGACTGATGGAGCGGACAAACAGATTGTTTTCCATAAAGGCTTTTCATAGTCGACCACCCTAGTTCACTCTTAAATGTTGCAGTTTCGGTGGACTGCCTGACTGTGACCGGTGAAATCCTGAAGATTAGCCAATAAACTTTGCTTCATCGAAAATGCGGAAGTTCATGAACCGGTGAAATGAGACGTGGTTTATTCAGGGGAGCAACAATTGGAAAACCAACGTGTGATGGCCACGTTCTATGGAGCAAGCCATCCGACGCATGAGCTACACGAACAGCGAAAGATACGGTGAATTGGTCAGCGGCAAAACAGTCGGCGGGGGCCGCTACATATTGAACAAGCAAGTTGGCGACCATTCCAACACCTGGCTGGCCCAGGATGACATTGAGAACAGGCAGGTGGTCCTGACTTTTCTTCCTCCTGAACTGCGTCAGGATCCCCGAGCGATGGATGAGTTGCGGGTCCAGATTGGCCTCGTGAGCGGATTGTCCCATCCCAATATTGGAAACATCTACGAACTGTTTGAGTCCGAAGGCGAAGAGCCCTTCATTTGCGCCGAATACATCGAGGGAATGAATCTCCGGGCGTTGCAGCAAATGCAGCCCAACAGGGTTTTTAATTGGACGTTCCTAGCCCCCCTCCTCAAGCAGATTTTGGCCGCCTTGCAATTCATTCATGAAAACAACCTGATCCAGGGATCACTCAAGCCGTCCAGCATCATGCTTGACCGCAATGGGCAGATAAAATTCCTCGACGTTGGGATCGCTGGCATTTTGAACAACCCTCTCTATGCGGGGCCTCCCCAAGCGGGAGTTGGCGGTTTGCTGCCTTATCTAAGCCCTCAGCAACTGGATGGGAATCCGCCGGCGGTAACAGATGACATTTATTCACTGGGGATCACCATCTATGAATTTTTGACCGGCACCGTGCCCTTTAATTCCGGCGACCTGCTGCCCCAGATTCGCAACACAGCCCCGCAGCCCATCGAGCAACGGTTGGCTCAATTAAAAATTTCCAATCCGGTTCCACCAATCATCAGTTCCATGGTGATGACATGCCTTTCCAAGGATCCGGCGGCGCGCCATCAGAACATCGAGACAATCACTCGCTCCGTAGACATCGCTGAGCTGCCTGTCCAGGAAGCTCCCAAGCATGCGGTTGCCAAGTCGGCTCCTTACCGAGCTGCCGTGGCAGTGGTCCCTGCTCAACAGGAACTGGTCGCGGTGAAACCGGTTGCTGCTTCGGCTCCTGCCAAAAAACCTATGGTGGCCATCGCGGTTGCCGCGGTGCTGGTCTTGGCTGTGGGAGGCGGAGCCGCATGGTTTTTCCTGAACAAACAGGATGCCGAGCCACCCGCTGCCCCGGCTCCCGCTCCTTCGGTGGCCTCGGCTCAACCAAATCCGGATGCCGAAGATCCCATTCGGGCAGAAATAAATCGTCTCCGGCAAGGCGGGGCGAACCAGAGCAGCGTTGCAACCGCCCCCTCTCAACCCAAGATGCAGCCGGTAGAGCAGGAGCCCGAAACCCCTGAGGAGAAACGCCTGCGACGCGCCGCAAAGGAGGCCATTGAACTGGCAATGCTGGCGAACAAGTCCGAGACGGGTTTTACACCTATTTTCAATGGCCTCGACATCAACAATTGGAACGGCGATCCCCGTTATTGGTCGGTGGAAGATGGGGCAATTACCGTGCGAACCCCTGCGGACGCCAGGGAGAATTATACGACTTGCCTGTTTTACAATGGCGGCAAACTTGCCAATTTTGAACTTAGGTTCCTCTATAAAATCAAAGTGCTGAAGGAGAACAAGCAAGCCTATGCTGGCGTCATATACCGGGGTCGAAAAATTAGGGATTACTTAGCCTATGGATACGAGTGCCGCGTGTCTGCTGAGGGGCAGAACAGCGGCGTATTGACCAGCGCCGACCGGTTGGGGCTTATCTCGTTTACCCAAAAAACAATTGTAAGGGAGGGGGAAAAGTCTTCAGACAGGCTTGAAATCGTCGGCAACATGCCAATCACCTTTCAGGATGTGATGAACATCGTGAAAAAAGACGATTGGAACGAATGCATCATCACGGCGGATAAAAATCAGTTTACGCATAAAATCAACGGGCAATTGGTTGCGCATTTAACAGACGAAAATGAAAAGAAGCGGGCCATGGACGGCATCATGGCTCTTCAAATTTACACGGGACCGGGGCGCGTGACTTTTGCCCAATTCAAAGATATCCAACTGAAGCGGCTTCCCTAAAAGGTAAGAAAACGCGCGCGAATTTTTTAAAATGCCGGGCGAGACCCTTTTTCACCTCCGCGCAGTGATTTGAATTCGGAAATCATGCGCGTGACTGCAGTCGAGTCGTAAGCCTCGGGTCCTTTTGGCGTAAAAATACCCAAGCACGTGTCATCGTGCCGCACAACGCAATGCAGGAGGTGATTCTCAAAATTCCAGCACATTTGGTCTACGTCATTTTGATGCTGATTGAGAAAATGAAACATGCCTGCGACCGAATTCCACGAATGATCCAAAGCGGCTGCCGAAAAGTCCGAAGAACTGCTTTGGTTGAATGTTGAGGCATCGGCATAGCGAACGCCGCAGGCCAGTACTCCTTTGGCTTTGGTGTTTCTTGCCAGCCACCGGTTGGTGATTTCTTTGATGTCTGCCATGAAAAACAAATTAACTGGAACGTAATAAAAAAGCACTGTGAAATTGGCCGCCGAAAAGTCGACAAATCGCCTTTCCGGTTTTCATTTATCGCCGATGGCATGCTTGGAAACTGGTTCTACCTAAGGTTTTTGAATTAAGGCCCTCTTTCCACTTGCCTCCAACATCATCCCGCTCCAAGTCTTTACTAAATAATATGAACGCGTTGCCGCATATCCCTGTCATTCGCCGTGGCAGACCTTACGAAAGTCTGGATAAAATAAATGCACTAGACCATCGCTCGGGCTCCGCCTTGGCGCACGTGAGCAGCATCAACGCCGGCATTATCCGAAAGGATTTGCAGCGCATTGGCGAATCCAGGGCGGCGTTGAAAAAATTCACTGTTGCTCAACTGATTGAAATTTGCGCCAAGGCTGGCGAGCATTTTCTCAATGGCACATTGCCGCTTGGCGACAAGGGGCACACGCAAGCGCCGCAGCAATATGTCGAAACTTTGTCCAGCACGAGCGGGTTGCCGCACGTGATGGTGCGCCGCAACATGCAGAAAATCCATCATGCGCTTACCAACATGAAGACCGTGCTCAATGGTCTGACGCGCGGACTGGACCTTTCCATTCTCGACAAGGGCTATGGCGAGCAATTTGGCACCCGGATGAGCTATTATCCGACGACACAGGCTCTAGGCCTCGTTATGCCAAGCAATTCGCCGGCGGTGAATTCCCTTTGGCTTCCGGCAATTCCGCTGAAGACGCCCGTTATCCTGAAGCCGGGACGGGAGGAGCCGTGGACTCCTTACCGGCTGATTCAGGCGTTTATTGCCGCAGGTTGTCCGCCTGAGGCATTCGGATTTTATCCGACTGATCACGAGGGGGCGGGCGAAATTCTGCGCTCCTGCGGGCGCGCTCTGATCTTTGGCGACAAAAGCACAACGGCCCAATACGCCAACAACCCGGCCATTCAGATTCACGGGCCGGGTTTCAGCAAGATTCTCATTGGGGATGATGAAATCGAGCGGTGGCCTGAATTTATTGACTTAATGGTGTCCTCCATTTCTGACAACGGCGGGCGCAGTTGCATCAATGTTTCGGCTGTTGTGGTGCCCAAATACGCCGCCGAAATCGCGGATGCGCTGGCAAAACGCCTTGGTCCTGTCCAACCCACGCATCCGGCGGATGAGAACGCCCGGCTTTCGGGGTTCGCCAATCCCAAAATGGCCGAGTTTATTGACGGCGCCATCGAGTCCGACCTGAAGACGCCCGGTGCCACCGAGGTCACAGCCCGTTATCGTGAAGGTTCTCGCTAGGCGACGTTGGAAGCTGGGACCTCTTTGAGTCCAGCCTTACTGCTATGGGACTCCCT
>CALJZV010000259.1 GCA_937983475.1 uncultured Verrucomicrobiales bacterium | reverse complement strand
GCAATTTTAAGTGGCCGGAAGCCACCAGCATCCAACCCGCGAGGATGCGCCCGCCGTTAAAGCAGAAGCCTGTGCCCGTGGCCCGAAGGTGATTGGGAAACAATTCAGGAAAATAAATCGCGTAGCCCGCGTGCATGCCCAATGTCAGGAAACCGAATACCGGCAGCAAAATGAGCAGTTGGTTGTAGGTCGTCGGCGCATAGCAGGTCAGCGGCACAATGATAAATGCCAGAATGTGCATCACGGCAAACGCCCGACGCCGCCCCCATCGGGCGCACATCGGCCCGAACGCCAGCAAACCCAGCCCCCCTCCCGCCGTCTGGATGAAGCCGTAGGCGAGCTTGGCTTTTTCCATGGCGACTTTTGAATCCACGCCATTGCGAATCAACATGTCCTTGGCCAAATCCTGGCCCGCCACGGTGACCCCCCAAAAACTGCCCAGACCCACCGCTGCCAACAACATGCCCAGAAAGGCGCGTCCGGCCCACCTGGGATTGAGCAGCAGGTCCTTGAAACTGCCCATTTTTCCGCCTTCGCCCTTGGCGGCCTTGGCGCCGGCTTCCTTCCAGGTCTCCGGTTCCTTCACGCTGGCGCGGACCCATAAAATCAGAAGAGCGGGTATCACACCCAGCAAGTAAGCAAAGCGCCAATTCGCGCCGACAGCCATGCCGGCAAACGCTGCCAGCCAGGTGCCCAGCACGCTGGTCGCATGAAAGATGCCCGAGGCGTGGGCGCGCGCCTTGGTGGGGAAGACTTCGGCCACCAACGCCGCCGCCACGGCCCATTCCCCGCCGACACCCATCGCCACCAAAAACCGCAGCACCGCCACCTGCTCGATGGTTTGCGCGAAATAGGTCAGGCCGGAGAAGACCGAATACATCAGGATGGTGAGAATCATTGTGAGCTTCCTGCCCCACCGATCCGCCAGCGAACCGAAGAGCAAGCCGCCCACCGTGCCCCCAATCAAAAAGATTCCGAGAAACCGGTCGCCGTATTTGCGAATCGATGGGTCGCCCGCTTCAACCCCGAGAATGTCCATGAACAACTGATTGCGGGTGATGTTGAAAATCTGCCCCTCATACACGTCAAACACCCATCCCGCCGAGGCAATCAGCAAAATGAGCCACTGATAGCGCGTGACGCCGTGATACCACTTGGTTTCGCCGGAAGCCGGTGTTGGCGAAGCGCTCTGGAGGGATTCCTTTGGATTCTCGGAGGCTGGCATGAAGAAAAAATTTCAAACCTGCGCGCGAATGCCAACCCTAAACACTCAGGGAATCAGAACAATTTTCCCAAAGGCACCCGGGGCCATGACCTGCTGGTGCGCCTTGGGCGCCTCGGACAATGGCAGCTCGGTGCCGACGGCGGGGCGCAATGTGCCCTTGGCCAGTCCGACGCCAATGGCCGCGTGGATGCCGGCCAGTTCCTCGGGCGGAACGTTGAACAGCAACATGCCCATAACCGCCGCGTCGCGGGCCATCAAATCGCGCGGATTGATCTCCACCGTGCCGCGACTGCCAACAATCACCACGCGACCGCCGCGCGCCAGGATCGTCAGGTCATCGCCCAAATGGACGTTGGGCAACATCTCCACAATGACATCCACACCGCGCCCGCCCGTCAGTTCGGGAATCTGTCTTAAATAACCGTCGGCAGAATGATCCAGCACAAGCTGAGCGCCGTTTTTTTCAACCAGCCTGCGTCCCCGCTCGGTGCCGCTGGTGCCAATCACGGTCAGTCCGGCTGCGCGCGCCAATTGAACCGCCGCAATGCCGACGCCGCCGCTGGCGCCATGCACCAGCACGGTTTCGCCCGCAACAGCCCGGGCGCGTTGAAACAAGGCGCGGTAGGCGGTGGCATAAGGCGTGTTTACCCCAGCGCCTTGCGCAAACGTGATGTGCTCCGGCAGAGGATGCACGTCGCCGACCGCGCACACGGCCAGTTCCGCGTAACTGCCGGTGAGCGTGTTCGAGGTGTAAACACGATCGCCGACCCGGACGGACTCCGCGCCGATGCCCAAAGCCTCGACCACACCGGCGGCGTCCTTGCCCGGCGTGTAGGGCAACGGCGGCAACGCCGCGTACGCTCCGGAGCGAATGTAGGTCTCCACGGGGTTGACGCCGGCGGCCTTGACGCGAACCATCACTTGTCCAGGACCGGGCTTCGGGTCGGCGATTTCTTCCAGTTTGAGTACTTCCGGGCCGCCGAACTGATGCACGCGAATGGCTTTCATTGCGGAGAAATTAAACAGGCATGATTAAAAGCACAGCGGGATTTATGAAAAATTGAACAGAGTTCCTGATTGTGGCATCTATTCCCCGTGCCGCAATTGCATGCCATGAAATCGATTTGTTTAAGCCTGCTGGTGGTTGCCAGCGCTATGTTTCTCTCCGGGTGCCGCTCGAGCTACGACATCACCCTGAACAACGGCACGAAAATCACAGGGGTCACCCGGCCCAGGCTGGACAACGAAACCGGCCATTATGTGTTCAAGGACGCCAAGGGCCAGGCTTCGTCCATCCCCGCCATGCGGGTCCGGCTCATCGAGCCGCAGGGGACTTCGCAGAACTTTTCCGCCGAGAAACCCGGTTCGCGGAAGACGAGGCAATAAATTTCTCGGCATATTTCCCCAGAAGATCCGCCTCCAGGTTGACCGCGTCCCCGACCTTGCGCTCGCGCAACGCGGTGACCTCGTGGGTGTGCGGAATGACCCAGATGCGGAAGCTTTTTTTCGCCACGGCGGCCACGGTCAGGCTGATGCCGTCCACGGCGATGGAACCCTTGAAAATCACGTAGCGCATTACGTCCGCAGGCGCGCCGATTTCCAGAACATGATCGGCGCCCTTGCGCTCCCAGCGCGTGATGGTGCCCATGCCATCCACATGCCCGGTGACGAAGTGGCCGCCCAAACGGCTGTCGGCGCGGAGGGCGCGCTCCAAATTGACGAGCGAGCCGGCCTTGGCGAATTGCAGGTTGGTGCGCTCCCAGGTTTCTCGGAGCAGGTCAAACCGCGCGAGCTTTTTAGTTTTCTGGGAGGCAATCTTGACGGCGGTCAGGCAGCAGCCGTTGACGGCCACGCTGTCGCCGGTCTTCAGGCCGCGACCGCACGCGGCCATCCGCACGGTGAGCCGGATGGCCTTGGTGGAAGGCTCAATGGCCTCCACGACGCCGGTTTCTTCAACAATGCCTGTGAACATAAGGGATGAGCGTGGTTTTAATTGCCCAATGGCAAAATGGGAGACTCAGGCCACCCGCGCGGTCAACAGCAAATCATCGCCGAGCCTCCGCCAGTTTATTTTCTGCAAAGCGATTTTGTCCTCCAGCCGCGCGATGCCCTCGCCGGCCACAGTCTTGCGGGCGTCGCGGCCGCCGAGGATTTTCGGCGCGTAGAAAAACGCCACGCGCTGAACCAGCCGCTGCTGGAAAAACCGGGCGTTGGTCTCGCCGCCGCCCTCGACCAGGAGGCTGGTGACATTCTCCGAGCCCAGTTTCTTAAGCAGCCATTCGAGGTTGATTTTGCCGCCACGCGACGGCGCGATCCAAACAATTGCGCCGGTGTCGGCAAGCGCTCCCACGCGGTCCTCGGCGGCGGATTCGGTCACGACAATCGTGGTCTGCGGCGAGAATTCGTCGGTCACAACCTTTGCCGACAGCGGCGTCCGAGCTGTGGGATCGAGAATGATTCTCCGCAGCAATTTGGGCGCGGTTTTCGAGGATTCTTTGCCGCGATACGTGAGCCCGGGATCGTCGGCCAGAATGGTGCGAACGCCCGCGAGAATGGCATCGCTGCCCAGCCGCAGTTTCATGGCGTGGGCACGGGATTTTTCGCCGGTGATCCACTTCGATTCGCCCGAGGCAGTTGCAATTTTGCCGTCGAGCGTCATGGCGGCCTTGACCGTCACCAGCGGCGTCCGGTGAACAATCCAGTGGTTAAAGGCTTGGTTGAGTTCCTCGGCCTCGTCGGCCAGGACGCCTGAAACCACCTCCATGCCTGCCCGTTTAAGAATTTTAAAGCCGCGCCCGGCGTGGGCCGGATTGGGATCGGTGGCCGCGACGACCACGCGTCTGATTCCAGACGAAATAAGAGCCTCGGTGCAGGGCGGCGTGCGGCCATGGGTGGAACAGGGTTCCAACGTCACATACAGCGTGGCGCCTTTGGGATTCAGGCGGCGGCGCTCGGCGTCGCGAAGGGCTTCGATTTCCGCGTGGGGTTCCCCTGCGCGACGATGCCAGCCTTGGCCGATGATTTTGTGATTTTTAACCAGCACCGCGCCCACCATCGGGTTGGGCGAGGTGGCACCGTAGCCGCGCGCGGCGAGCTTGAGGGCCGACCGCATGTAAAACTCGTCCGACTGCTGCGGCATATTTTCTATGCGGTGAACATGGCCTCGGCAAACTGCTTGGCGTCGAACGCCTGCAAGTCGTCGGGCTGCTCGCCCAGGCCGATGAATTTGACCGGCAGGCCCAGTTCCTTCTGGATTGCGACGACCATGCCGCCTTTGCTGGTGCCGTCGAGCTTGGTGACGACCAGTCCGGTGAGCGGAACGGCCTTGTGAAATTCGCGGGCCTGGTTCAGCGCGTTCATGCCCGTGGAGCCGTCGAGCACGAGCAGCACTTCGTGCGGAGCCCCGGGGAGCTTTTTGCCCATGACGCGATGCACCTTTTGAAGCTCCTGCATGAGGTTGGACTTGGTGTGCAGGCGCCCGGCGGTGTCCACAAAGAGATAGTCGGCGTTGCGGGCTTGCGCGGCGGTGATGGCGTCATGCGCCACGGCGGCGGCATCCGCGCCGTGCGTGCCGGAAATGACAGGAACATTGAGCCGGGTGCCCCAGAGTTTTAATTGCTCAATGGCCGCGGCGCGGAATGTGTCGCAGGCGGCCAGCACGGCGGTTTTATTTTCCTGCTGCACGCGATGGGCAAGCTTGGCCGAAGTCGTCGTCTTGCCGGTGCCGTTGACGCCCACGATGGAAACAACGGTAAGCCCAGGCTCGCGCCGCAGCGCCGTGTGGCTGTGCTGCATGGCCTTCTCCACTTCGGCGCGCGCGATGGCAAACACGTCGGTGCCGGAGCTGCCCTGGGTTTCGTAGGCTTTTTTGACGGCGGCCACGATTTGCGAGGTTATGGCTATGCCTAGGTCGGCACCGATGAGGGCAGCCTCCAGCTCCTCGAGGCTGGTGCCGGTCAGGCGCGGCGAACCGGTGACGATGCGCTTGATTTCGTGAACGAGCTTGTCGTGGGTTTTGAGCAAACCCTCTTTGAATTTCTGGAATAGTCCCATGGATTAATTGGAAGAAGCTGGGGTGATGGATGAAGCAGAACGAAGCCTGCGCTGGTAGCATTCCTTGAGTTTTTCGACGTGCTCGTAGGGCAGTCTGACGCTGCCTATTAGGGGCTTGCCCTTGCTCATGCCGTGGCAGTCGGAGCCGCCGGTCACCAGCAAATTGTAGCGGGCGGCCATTTTTAAATAATGCCGGGAGTCTGATGCCGAGTGCTTGGTGTGAAAGCATTCGATGCCGTCCATGCCCGCATCGACCAGATGGGGAATGCATTCGTCGGAGCGGTTGAGGACCGGATGAGCCATCACCGCAAGGCCCTTCGCGCTGTGAATCAATTCAATGGCCTGCAGGGCGGTCATCTTGAACTTGGGCACAAACGCTGGCCGGTGTTTTTTCAAAAACCGGTCAAAGGCTTCGTCCATGCTCGCGCACAGCCCGGCCTGCACCAGCGCCCGGCCCACATGCGGACGGCCCGGTGAGCGGCAATTGGCGAGCTTGAAAACCGCCTCGGCCTTGAGCGGGATGTTCAGGGCGTTGAGCTTGGACGCAATTTCATAAATGCGCTGCTGCCGGGCGTGCTGAAACTTGGCCAATTCCGCGAGCAGCCGTTGGTTTTGTGTGTCGAGAAAATATCCAATGATATGCACCTCGGTGCCGTTATGGTCGGCGGTCAACTCGGCGGCGGGGATGAACTCGATGCCCAGAGACCGGCAGGCGATGCCCATCCTCTCGCACCCTTCGACCGTGTCGTGGTCGGTCAAGGCCATTGCCGCCAAGCCATGACGCTTGCCGTGCCCAGCCAGCTCCTCCGGCGAATAGGTGCCGTCGGAAAAATGGGTGTGCAGATGCAGGTCAGCAAACATGGCTTGAACAAAGCGTTCCCGGAGTCGGCCACAAAGTCAAATGCGCGCCGGGCCGTGGTTTTGCCTCACGTGGCCGCCCGGGCAGGCCGCATTAATTCCCTGCGGACCCGGTCAAGGATGCCGTTGACGAATTTGCCGCTGTCGGCGGTGGAGAATTTTTTGGCGATGTCCACCGCCTCATTGATGCTGACCACCGGGGGAATGTCGTCCCGGAAGAGCATTTCATAAACGGCCAGCCGAAGAATGTTGCGGTACACGGCGGCCATGCGGTGCCAACCCCAATTCTGGGCGAACCGCTTGATTTCGTCGTCCACACGGACGCGGTTCTCCAGCGCGCCGCGGATCAACGGCTCGGCAAACAGCCGCACGGCGGCCTCGTCGGCGGTGGGCGGCGGCAGCTCTATCTGCTGGCCCCATTTGGCCTTTTCATCGGCGGCCAGCGCGGCGGCGCGCTGCGAACCCCAAAAGGTTTCCAGCGCCTTTTCGAGGTTCTCCGGCGGGTTCAGGTCGTGCTGAAATCAAAATTGAACGGCGCGTTCGCGCGCCTCGCGTCTCATTCCCATGCAAAAAGAATGCCGCGAACGCCCCAGATGACAAATTAAAAGTATTCTCAGGGGCGAGCCGCCACATTTTCCAGGCAGCGGATCACTTGGGCAGCGCGTCAAACACGTCGAGGATCTCCCGCGAGGGCGGTTTGCTGCGGGGATGCTGCGGTCGCAGGAGAAGAACCGTCTCCCGGAGGTTTTTGCGGGCGTGACTCTGCGCGCTTGACCTGCCACAGGCCGCAGGTACGCTTTTCTCATGCGACAAGTGATTGTTTATCCGGGCGAAGACGGTTTTTGGGTTGCCGAGTGCCCCAGTTTGCCGGGTTGTGTTTCGCAAGGCGAGAGCCGCGAACAAGCTATCGTGAATATTCGCGAGGCAATCGAGGGGTATATTCTTGCGCTTCAGGAGGACAATCTGGC
>CALJZV010000258.1 GCA_937983475.1 uncultured Verrucomicrobiales bacterium | reverse complement strand
CGCCTGGTGATCAATAATGGACCGGACGCCGGCGAATCGGTGCCGCACCTGCACTGCCATATTTTGGGCGGACGCAGCATGAGTTGGCCGCCGGGCTGATTTTTGGAATTGGGGCGTAAAACGGGAATTCGTGCTGGCCATTTTCTTTCATTTCGTTAGAAGATTTTTTTCATGACGCAAGCCAGCAGACTTTTAACCCCACTCATTTTATTGTTTGGAGCGCTTGCCGTAAGCGCTGACCGCATTGACGACCTGGTGCAACGGCACATGCGCTCCAAGAAAATTCCCGGCGCGGCTGTGGCGGTGACTCACCGCGGCAAGCCGGTCAAAGCCGCAGCTTATGGCATTTCCAATCTGGAACTTTCAGTTCCCGCCAGCACCGATTCGGTGTTTGAAATCGGCGGGGCCACCAAGCATTTCACGGCAGTCGCGATTCTGGAGTTGGTCAAGGACGGCAAACTGTCGCTACAGGATTCCATCGTGAAGCACCTGCGAGGAGCCCCGGAAACCTGGAGAAACATAACCGTATATCACCTGCTGACGGACACTTCGGGCCTAAAAACCATTACCGGCGAGAAGGGGTTTGAATTGGCCAGGCGACTGACCCAGGAGCAATTTGTCGAAGCGGCAGCGGCGCTTCCCCCAGAAAATGCCCCCGGTGAGCGCGCCGTTTACAATCTGACTGGCTACATATTGCTGGGTTACATCATCGAAAACGCCAGTGGCCGGGATTATTGGGATTATTTAAATGAGCGGTTGTTCTTCCCCTTGAATATACGAACTGCGAAGCCTCGTGACCCTTTGTTGATCATCCCCAATCGCGCCGACGGCTATGAGCCTGTAACAGGCAGCAACCTTTACCGCAACCGCACGACCAATTTGACCGACCTTTTCTCCGCAGGGGCCATGACCCTGTCGTTGAATGATTTCATCAAATGGGACGCCGCGCTTGCAGGCGGACAGGTTCTGACCCCGGCTGGCCGCGAATTCATGTTTACGCCGGGCAAACTCAACAACGGCGTTACGCATGGCGTTGGGTTGGGATGCAGAATTTCCAAGGAGGGTATCTTTACGAAAATCACCGTGACCGGCGCCAGCGCGGGATTTACCACCTGTTATGACCGCTACCCGGATATCGGCCTGAGCATCATTGTCATGGTCAACTCAAGCGCCAAGCTGGGTGCCGTGGAGATTTCCAAGGAAATTGCCGCTTCTTATCTTCAGGACAATTAAGAACGGCAATACAAGATGGGGCTCCACAAATTCATTCCTTCGGCAAATAGAAGTGGCGGACAGGCGCCTCCATCCGTTATTGCTTTGCCGATGAGATATTTGCTCTGTTTTTTACTGGTCTTCGTTCTGGCTGGTTCAGCCTATGCGGACAAGGTGGACGACCTTATCCGTGACGAAATGAAAAAACGGGACATTCCGGGACTGGCGCTGATGCTGGTTCGCGAGGGCAAGCCCGCGAAAACCGGCACCTACGGCTTGGCCAACTTGGAATGGAAAACCCCTGTTTCCGGGGACACGGTCTTTGAAATCGGATCGGTCACCAAACAGTTCACCGCCGCCGGCATCATGCTGCTGGTGCTGGACGGCAAACTCGACCTGGAGGACAAAATCAGCGTTCACCTGCCCAACACACCGCCCGCCTGGGCTCAAATCACTGTAAAACAACTCCTCAATCACACCTCCGGGATTAAAAGCTACACAGGCCTGGACGGCTTCGAATTGACCCGCCGTCTTACCCAAGCCCAGTTCATCAAGGAAATTGGCACGCATCCGCTCGAGTTTGCCCCGGGCGACGCCTACAAATACAGCAACAGCGGATACAGTCTTCTGGGCTACATCATCGAAAACGCCAGCGGCAAATCCTACTGGGACTTTTTGGGCGAGCGCATCTTCACTCCATTGAAAATGACGTCGGTCACCAACCGCGAACCGAGCCTGGTCATCCCCAAACGGGCCAGCGGCTATGAGAAAAATAAAAAAGGCGCGCGCATCAACCGGGACTACGACCTGACCGATATTTTTGCCGCTGGCGCCATCGTTTCAACCATTGAGGACATGGCCAAGTGGGACGCTGCCCTGTATGGCGAAAAAATTCTTTCAGTGGCCAGCAAAGAGCAAATGTGGACGCCCACCCGCTTGAACAATGGCACATTGAAGCTTTACGGTTTGGGCTGGAGCGTCGAACCGCACAACGGCCACAAGAACATCGGGCACAGCGGCTCGACCTCGGGATTTTCGGCGAGTTTCCAGCGTTTTCCGGATCACAAACTGACGGTCATTGTGCTGTGCAATTCCGGGGAGTCCGGGGTGGCCACCAAGCTCGCCAAGGCCGTGGCAGAGCTTTTACTTCCTGCAAAGGTTGCCGTAGGAGGACAATAACGCGCGTCTCTTATCACCTCATTGCGAGGCCCAAACGGATTGCGTAATTTGAAGTTCAATGAAGTCCAAAGGAATTGTTTATCTCGTGGGCGCGGGCCCGGGTGACGCGGGTCTTCTGACCGTGCGTGGCGCCGAACTGCTTGCGCGGGCCGACGTCGTGGTTTACGACGCCCTGGTCAACGCCGAATTGTTGCGGTTGGTCCCCAAAGTGGCCGAGGTCATATACGCAGGAAAACGGGCAAGCCAGCACGCCATTCCCCAGGACGAACTCAACCAGCTTCTGGTCAAACACGCCCGCGCCGGCAAATGCGTCGTTCGGCTCAAGGGCGGAGACCCTTATGTGTTCGGGCGCGGCGGCGAAGAAGCCGAGGAATTGGCGGCGGCGTCCATTCCTTTCGAAGTGGTTCCCGGGATTTCCTCCGTGGTGGCCGGCCCCAATTATGCCGGCATTCAGGTCACCCATCGCGACCATT
>CALJZV010000257.1 GCA_937983475.1 uncultured Verrucomicrobiales bacterium | reverse complement strand
GCAGGCCAGTGAAATGCGCGCGGTCTGGGTCGATGGATGGCATCCGGGCATCCATAATCCCAAGGAGGTGGCGCGGTTGATGGCGGATGTCCGGGAGGCCAATCTCAACGCCGTGATGGTCCAGGTCCGCAAGCGAGGCGAGGCCTACTATTCGTAAAGGGCTCGCCCATTGCGGCGTGATTTAAAAAACGGAGCGCGGGTCTGTGACCCGCAGCAGGCATTAAAACCCGCTGACGCTCGCCCCGGCTCAAGCCGGTATCGTGAGAATGATTCTTGGGGATGGTGAACCCCGGGCGGCGCTGCGCTGGCCCGGGGCTATGTTAAATCGGCCCGTTGGGCCTTAAAATCGGTGCTTCGCAATAAATAAACGGCGTGGTTGTTTAGCTCCGTCAGGAGCGACATCGTTGTAGCCCGATTCCGCCAGAATTAGAAGGAAGCCCCGTCGGGGCGGAATATGCCGCTCCCTACGGAGCTCCATTCAGATAAGCAACATTTCTACAACGATGCCGCCCCTAACGGGGCTTCAGATCAAAGCCTCGCAATTAATAAACGGCGCGGTCGCGGGTCTGTGATTGCCCGGGAGTCGGACGAGCAGAAAGCGCAACGCCTGGTGTCGGGGATACTGCGCCAGAAGGGCTGGGCGGAGTTGCCCATATCCAAGAGTTTCCATCGCAATAACCCCAGCGAGGCGTCTGAACCGGATTTTAAAATTGACCGGTGCTTTGGGGGCCGATTAGGTATCCCCTCGCATGTCAATGATCCAATCTTCCCGCGCCGGACTTTTTAATTCACTGATGGTTGCCGCCACCGTGCTGGCGGCCCAAAGCCTTTGCGCCCAAACGCCCGAATGGATCTGGGACAAGGCCAAGGCCGGAACGAACGAAGTCCGCTTTTTCCGGAAACCCTTCAAGGTCACCCAGGCACCCGACAAGGCGATCCTGACCTTCGCCGCCGACGACGAGGCCGACGTGTGGTTCAACGGCGGCCGCAGCGCCGGAGTCAAGGGCTGGAAAAACGCCGGCCAGATGGACGTTAGCCGCAACATGCGCAAGCCCGGCGACTACCTCATCGCCATCCGCGGAAAAAATGAAACCGACGTCGGCGGCGTCATCGCTCGCCTCGAACTCACCTACAAGGACAAGAAAGAATTCATCGTCACCGACACGTCCTGGCTCGTCTCCGCCAACGGCGACAAGAACTGGGAGCGGCAGGAATTTGCGCCCGGCGACGATTGGAAACCCGCCGTCAGCCTCGGCAAGCTCGGCGACGCCCCGTGGGGCGAGACGCTCAAGGAACCCAAGGCCACGCCCGCCGAGACGCTGACCCTTCTGCCGGGTTTCAAGGCCGAACTGCTGCGGAGTGCCCCGCCCGACGAGGGCTCATGGATCTGCATGACGGTGGACCCCAAGGGCCGGTTCATCATTTCGCCGCAGCAGGGCGAGATTCCGCTGCTGCGCATGACCGTCGCCGGAAACCAGGTCGCCAAGGTGGAGCCGCTGGGGGTGTCGCTCCGCAACGCGATGGGCCTGCTTTACGCGCACAACAGCCTTTACGTCAATTGCCAGGGGCCCGACGGCATGGGCCTTTACCGGTTGGTGGACAAAAACAAGAACGACCAGTTTGAGGAAAATGAAATCCAACTGATGAGCAAGTTCGATGGCAAGGGCGAGCACGGCTACCACGCGGTGGTGCTGGGCCCGGACAACATGATTTACGTGATGAACGGCAATCACACCAAGCTGCCCGAAGCTCTTTCGCCTCTTTCGCCCCACAAAAATTATGCCGAGGATCTTCTGCTGCCGCGCATGTGGGACGCAGGCGGCCATGCGGTGGGCGTGATGGCACCCGGCGGCTACGTCGCGCGGACCGATCCGGAGGGCAAACAGTGGGAGGTGCTGCTGGCAGGATTCCGCAACAGCTACGACTTTGACTTCAACGCCGACGGCGAAATGTTCACCTACGACAGCGACATGGAATGGGACTGGGGCGCGCCGTGGTACCGTCCCACGCGCATCAACCATTGCGTCATCGGCGGCGAATACGGCTGGCGCTCGGGCAGCGGCAAGTGGCCGGAATATTATCCCGACAGCCTGCCCGCCAACGTGAACACCGGCATCGGCTCGCCCACGGGCGTCAAGTTCGGCACGAACAGCCGGTTTCCGGAAAAATATAAGCGCGCGATGTTCGCTTTGGACTGGTCCTATGGCCGCATTCTGGCCGTGCATTTGAAGCCCGACGGCGCCACTTACTCGGGCACGTACGAAACCTTCCTCAAGGGCAAGCCGCTCAACGTGTCCGACATCGAGTTCGGCAAGGATGGCGCAATGTATTTCATCACTGGCGGCCGCAACACCCAGTCTGGCCTGTACCGCGTGACCTACACGGGGCCCAAAATCAAGGAGCCCAAAAAATCGCGCGAGGAACTTCAGTCCGAACGCGTCGCCAAGACCGCACGCGAGGTGCGCCGCTCGCTCGAAACCTTCCACGGGCGCTCCGTCCCAGGCGCGGTGGACGCGGTCTGGGCTTTCCTGGGGAACGACGACCGCTGGATTCGCTACGCCGCCCGCATCGCCCTGGAGTCCCAGGACGTTTCCCTCTGGCGCGACCGGGCCTTGGCCGAAAGCCGCCCCGACGCCGGGCTGACCGCGCTGCTGGCGCTGACCCGCGTGGATGGCAAGGAATCGCAACCGGCGCTGCTGCGGGCCCTGGCGAAATTCCCGCTCGATTCGCTGACCGAGGAACAGAAGCTCGCCAAGCTGCGCGTCATCCAACTGAGCTTCATCCGTCAGGGCCGCCCTGAGCCGGCGCTCGCCCAAATGGCCATTGAAAAGCTCAGCCGCCAGTATCCCGCCTCCAGCGAGGCGCTCAACCGCGAGCTGAGCCAGCTTTTAATTTTCCTGGAGGCGCCCGATGTCGTCGCCAGGACCATGGCGTTGCTGGACGCGGCCGTCACGCAGGAAGAGCAGTTGCATTATATCTTCCACCTGCGCACCGTGAAGAAGGGCTGGACCCCGGAACTGCGCCGGAAATATTTTGAATGGCTCGCCGCAAAACCGACGGACGCCAAACATCCGCCGCAACTGATCCGATGGTTCGAGGAAGTGGACCGCGAATATTCCGACGGCTCCAGCTACGCCAAGTTTCTGGTGAACATCCGCAAGGAAGCTTCCGAGACGCTCACGGAATCCGAGCGCCTGGCCCTGGGCGATCTGGTGGCCGACAAAACCGAAACCGCCGCCGCAAAGAAACCGGCCAAGGAACGCAAGTTCGTCAAGGAATGGGCCATGAGCGATATCGAGCCGCTGCTCGGCCAGGTGTCCAAGGGACGCAACTTTGAGAGCGGAAAGGCGGCCTTTAATGATGCCCAATGTCTTTCCTGCCACCGGTTCGGCAACGAGGGCGGCTCAGTGGGCCCCGAGTTGACCGCGGCTTCGAGCAAATACAGCCGCCGCGACATTCTGGAAGCGATTCTGGAGCCGTCCAAGGTTATCTCCGAGCAATACCAAAATGAAACCGTGGTGAAGAAGGATGGCGACGATGTCACCGGCCGCGTCGTGGATGAAACGCCCGAGAAGATTGTGCTCCAGCCCAACCTGCTCTCCGCCGAGCGCATCGAGATCAAAAGGGCCGACATCGAAAGCCGCAGGCCGGCCACGCTCTCGCCGATGCCCGATGGCCTGGTGAACATTCTCACTGACAAGGAAATTTTGGATTTGCTCGCCTACATTGAGTCCGCAGGCAAGGCCAGCGCGGCGAATTTTGGCAAGTGACACGACGCGCGGAAACATGAAGGTCTTCGCCCGAATCCACGTCGCGTTGGTTTTCATTTTTCTAATGGCATCGCCGCTTCAGGCCGCAAAGCAGCCGCCCAATTTCATCTTCATCCTCGTCGATGACCTTGGCGCGGACCAGTTGGCCAGCTACGGCCATCCGGCGCATCGCACGCCTAACCTGGACCGGTTGGCGCGCGAGGGCATGCAGTTTCGCACCTGTTATACTGTGCCGGTCTGTTCGCCATCGCGTGCCTTGCTGCTGACCGGGCGTTACGGGTTTCGCACGGGCTGGTTTAATTTTACCGGAAGGCCGGGATCGCCCACCGCCACCAATGCGAACTACGACCTTGGCCGCGCCGAAAAA
>CALJZV010000256.1 GCA_937983475.1 uncultured Verrucomicrobiales bacterium | reverse complement strand
TGCGGCATGGGGAGTTCGTGTTCATGGGAGGATACCTGCTCCGCTCCAGGAATGGAGGCGCCTCATGGGATGGCCCAATGATTCCGCCTCCCGTTGCGGCAGGCGACACTTATAACGTATTTGGCCAACCCACACCCGCGTACAACCGGGGAGCCATGGTGGAGGACAAGAATGGAAAAATCTACTGGGCGGTGGCCGTCAGCAGACCTGGAAACACAGACCCTGCCACAACGCGTTTGAAGCTGCACACGGCATCGGGAACGGTTCCACGCAAAACCGAACCCCAGCTTTTAATTTACTCAGACCCCCGCAACACCTGGGCATATTCTTGTCCCATAGCCCAGGACGACCAGGTCACGTTCAACGAAACCTCGCTGTATGTGACCCCAAAAGGAAATCTGGTCGCTTTTATGCGCACGGCCAATTTCAATGACCACACCACGGTGGCCCGATCGACCGATGGCGGCAAAAGTTTTCAACCTTGGCAGGACGCGGGATTTAAAGGCCACCCGCATCATGCGTTGCGCCTGCCCGACAACCGCGTGCTGCTGACCTACGGCTACCGTCACGCTCCGTTGGGCATTCGCGCCCGCGTGCTGGACCCGGAATGCACTCAACTGGACTCTGAAGAAATTATATTGCGAGAGGATGGCGGCAGCACGGACCTGGGATATCCGTGGGCCACGATGATTTCCAACAACCGCATCCTGGTGACGTATTACTTCAACAAGCAGAACGGCCACCGGCATATCGCGGGGACGATTTTGGAGTTTTCCAAGGAGAAATCGCGAAACGTAAGGCCTTTCAAAAAATAAGCCAGCGCAGGAACCGCTGGATTATTTCGCCCCTTTCGCCAGGACGACCACCGGAATGGTCTGCCAAAGGATTTTCAGATCCAGCCACAGGGACCAATTGTCAATGTACTCCAGGTCCAGCCGAACCCAGTCGCGGAAATCACTGACCTCATTGCGCCCCTTAATTTGCCATAGGCATGTGAGGCCGGGCTTGACGCTCAACCTGCGGCGATGCGCGAAGTCATCGAAACGTTTGACCTCCTCGACCGGGAGCGGCCGCGGGCCGACAAGGCTCATTTCCCCCTTGAGGACGTTGAATAACTGCGGAAATTCGTCAATGCTGTACTTGCGCAGCCATTTGCCAACCGGCGTGATCCGGGGATCATCCGTCACCTTGAATACCGGGCCGGACATCTCGTTCAATTGTTCAAGTTCGCGCTTGCGCTGCTCGGCGTCGGTCACCATGGATCGGAATTTATACATGGTGAACGGTTGGCCATTGAGACCACTACGCTGCTGACGGAACAAGATCGGACCGGGCGACGTCAGCTTGATCATCAGGGTTGCAAACAGCATCACGGGCGAAAAGACAACCAGCAGCGCGAGTGCGCCCATGTAATCCAATGCCTGCTTGACCACGCCCTGCCAGGATGCTTCCGGCCCGCTGTGAAACACCAACACGGGTCGACCGTGCAAATCATCCACGCTGGTGCGGGAGATGTGCGTGCGAAAAAAGTCGGCCACCAGCCATGCCTCGATGCCCTCCAACTCGCAGGCCTGGATAGCCTTTTCCACTTCGCCAAAATGACTATGGCTGGCGTTGATGATCACTCCATTGACGGAATGCTCATGCAGGGAGTGAACCAGCACGTCAATAGAGGTCGCGTTCAGGTCTAATTCGGCGGCAACCTCAACGCTGGCAGGAGATTTTTCCAATAATTGCCTGCGCAACCGCGCGGTATCCTCGGGGGTGCCCAGCAGCATGACGCGGGTTTTCATCTGCGCCTGACCCCATTTGCTGCGGTATCCCCATTGAACCAATTCCTCCTTCAGGTACACCAGCGCAAAACCAATCACCCCGAATAAAATGATCACGGAACGGGCTATGGTGGCCTGCGTGTTGGCCAAA
Source organism: uncultured Verrucomicrobiales bacterium (assembly GCA_937983475.1). Lineage (GTDB taxonomy): Bacteria > Verrucomicrobiota > Verrucomicrobiia > Limisphaerales > JACDHS01 > CALJZV01. The sequence goes on along the minus strand of CALJZV010000256.1, from coordinate 21,344 downwards.
AAAATCGCCAGTATCACCGCCAGCGTTGCAATCGTGCTGGCCTTGAACAAGGTCCACGCAGTTTGCCGCCGTGAAAAAAACAACGGCCTCTGGTAATACCCTTGAAGGTGCATCACAACGGGAACCAGCGGCAAAATGATCACGTAAAGCCATGCATAGGCATCAAAGGGCTGGATGGGGTCGCTCAACTTGCGCTCGACCCATTGGCCCATTCCCGGCAACCACGCCAACCGCCGGTCCAGCGCCCCGGCATCCCGAAGCCCATGGGCCACCCAGAACGCGATAATGAACAAGGCCACGTCGAGCACGCGGTGGACCTTGGTTCTTAATTGGCGATGACGTCTCAGCATATTATTAAATCGGGCTCAGCGTTTTCAGGATGGCGCGTTGACATCCTCGCGGGCGCGTCGAACCGGTCCATGTTCGACATTGCACAGGCTAATTCTATCAAACTTTTCCTGATAAACACGCAGGAAAAAACATTGGCCGGGTCGAAACCATTCTTTTGAAGTCGCCGCAACACTCATTTGGTGTTCGCAACCTGGCCATCAGCCAATTGAAATTGTGGCACCGAGGCGGCGATAAAGACTTTAACGCGCTCATAAATCTCCTCCTCCTGCCCTGGATAGCCGTATGCCATGCAGGCGACATAGGACCAGCGTTGGAGGGTGCCCGTTTTGAGCAACTCGACGCCCATTTTTACCATCCGGCTCACATGGTCGGCGGTCAGGTCGTTTTCCGCGACAAACCAATAGACATAAACCGTCCTGACAAGCTGCCGGCTGCCGTCCTTAAGCTGCGCCTCCTTGCTGGCGATAATCTTCATGACCGGCAAATCATACGGAGCCGGATGCTCAACGCGAATGATGGCCGGTTCCCTGCTTTCAATTTTCCATCCCTGCCCGGGCAGGCATATCTCCGGCTTATGGATGCTGCGGCTGTCCACACCCATCATGACCACATTCAAAAGGATGGAAAACTTGTCCTCCGCCACATAGGCCCTCCGCGCATACGTCGTGTCGGCGGGCAGCCAGTCCAATTCCTCCTGCGTGATTGGCAGGGTCTGTGACTCGTAATCGAGGATTTTTTCCGGCAAGGGCACCGATTCCTCGTTGACGACGTTTCCCTTGGTGTCGAAAACCCGCACCGGGGCCAGCTTCAGCCCTGGATGGCCAAGGCGTCGGTTGTTTTTGAAGTAATTGCAAATGCCTGCCGTGGTCCCGACCAGAGCCACGAGAACGGTGATTAAAATGATCTTTTGACGGTTCATACCGGTTGAAGCTCACGTTGCTGTGATGCAGGAGTCGCTGCGGGCTTGGGCTCCCGCAGCAGATATCCGAGAATGACCACACCCCCCATCGCGGGAATGTAGGGCAACAAGCTCAACCAACTGCTTTCGTGAACGTAATTGCCCGCCTCCTGCCCAAACAGCTCGGCTGCCAGAACAATCATCAACAGCCGCATTACATTGCTGGCTACGGCCAGGGGAAACGCAGCCAGAATCATCAATCCCCGGCGCCAGTTTTTCCTGAAACTGACAAACCCAAAAATCGTGGAGAACGCAAGCACGGCTGTCAGGCTCCGGATGCCACTGCACGCGGCAGCCACCTCGTACTGATACTGCCCCGCAGGGTCGAAGAGCCGTGTGCCGTCTCGGATAACCCCGATGCCAAACAAGCCGTTGGCAATGCCCGAGGTGATCTTGGACGCCAACACTCGCAGAGGCGCAGTGATGCGGTCGGCCTCGGTGCCCAAAGGCACACAAAAGGCGAACAAAAACATGGGAAAGAAACTGCGCCGCATGAATTCCGCCCCCCAGACCAGCCCCAGCATGCCATAAATGCCCGTGAAAAAAGCCACAATGGAAAGGCGCGTTTGCTGAACCCGGTAGCCCACCAGATGAATTATAACAGCCAGAATCACTATCCCCAATGCAGGCCACCAGATGCCCCGGACCGAGGCCAGCAATTCCTCCCGCTTCCAGAAAAACAACGCCAGCACCACAAACGGAATCAACATTCCATGCTCGTCATCCGACGAGGTCGAAAAAACGTAGTGCATCCACTCGAACAGGGAATGGGTCTTGACGTATCCAAGTGTGATATTTCCCCAAAAATGAAACAACAGAATCCAGGGAATCAACAAACAGGCAAACAGGAGCTTGTCAGGCTGGCGCCGCCACCAATCGCATATTTCGTCCCACAATCCTTTTTTGCACTCCTGATTCGAACTCATCTTTTCAAAGTTTGTCCGGCTGTAGCGCCGCATTTAATTACAAGCGGCGGTATTATAACCTGTTTAGCCGATTGCTCACGAAGTTTTTTTGAAGATTGTTGGTGAAATGCCCTGCGCCACTTCATTGCACCGCCTCGTAAGCGCACAACAACTGCTCAACGGACTTTTCCCAGTTCAATTGAGTCCGTATTCTCTCTGCGCCCAAACGGCCCATTCGGTCGCGCGCTTCAGGCGAATCCATATTTTTTGAAATGCTCTCAGCCAAGGCTTTGGGCGAATTGTCACCGACATAGCAGGCCGCGTCTCCGGCGGAGGTCCTTCCTTCCTTGAGATCGAACATGACCTGTGGTTTCCCGAACGCCATGTATTCCAGCACCTTGTTCATCGTGCAATGGTGGTTGTATTCATTGATCGGATCGCAAGAAACCCCCAGGTCAATCGTCTTCAAAGCTTGGAACAAAAACTCGTTTGTCACGCGTCCGGGCAGGTCCACATACTCCCGCAAGCCCAACTCGTCCCGGCGTTGTTTCAGCCGGTCAAATTCCGGCCCAGTGCCCATCAGCAAAAAATGTATATCCTTCCTGCCTACTTGATGCACCAGATGATGCGCCGCCTCGATCAACCCCATCACGCCGTCCGCGTCGCCCATGACCCCCACATATCCCACCAGATACGGACGCCCTTTCTTCAACGCTGGATCGGGAAGAATGTTCTCGACAGCCGGTATCTTGGGAGCGGTTCGCACCACAAAGACCGATTGTGGCTTCTTTTTGCCGCGACTTGTGGCAACAGCCTTCACCGACTCATTGGTAGCCAGCACGACGTCGGCGCAGGCGTGCGTTAATCGTTCCGCCAACCGCACCGCCCAGTAAAACAAGCCTCGCCGTCCGAATTTGGCCTCGAACATTTCCGGCCACAAATCATGCACGTCATAGATCACATGAACGCCCAACAATTTGAAGGGCCAGGCCACCAGAAACAGCAGGTCGGGAGGATTGCAGATGTGAATGATTTTAAAGCGATGCCGCCGCCACACTTTCCAAGCCAGGTGAATCTCACCCCACAACGCCGAGGCGTATTCGCTGAAAAAGCCCAAAAATCCCCCTGCCTCGGCACTGATCCAGTGCCGGTAAATGTGAATGCCCTCCAGTGTTTCCTCCGGTTGCACAAACCCACGCATCCGGGGGCAGATCACCACCACCTCGTAGCCTGCGTCGCGCAAGGCGCACGCCTCCTGCCAGACGCGCCGGGCCAAGGGAACCGGCAGATTCTCGACGATAATTAAAACGCACGGTTTCTTCATGGAACGATTTTCATGAAAGGGAAATGAACCGCGTCACAAACCGCTTTCCCGCAACCGGACTTCCAGTCAATTGAAGCACCGGACTCCGCATTACCTCCCTGAACCGAGGGCTGCAAACACCGCAAAAGCCATCCCTTGAAGTCGCCCCACCAGGAAGCCTCAGCTCAGCAACAGACCAATCGCCTTCAAGCACCACCTTCAGTGCGCCTTCTCGAAGTTGAATTCTAAATGCGTCCCGGCTCAGCTGCTCCACTTTGGCTTGCGGCGAAAACTGCCAGTTCACGTTGAATGTTTGCTCCCCTTCCCCGCTGGCAGGAGAAAACACATCCTCCACAACCACATTGTTGTATTCAAGCTTCACCACCCTTTGAATTGTTCCCGAGGGCAATTCCAATTCGCCCTTCAATGAACCATCCGGCTCCATTTCCCAAACAGGCTTCCTGTGATGTTTCAGCCAGAGAAACGGCCCGCCACGCTTGGGGAATGTTTCGCCTGGCCGATGCGGACCGTTATGGGCCTCCCAGGATGCCAGGTAATTCCGCAGGGTTCGGTCGGCGAAATAGGCCCCGGTCCCTGGATCAATCACCACCGCCTGATTGCGAAGCCAAAGGCTCAGGTGCAGCGCGTCCAAATGGCCATGGGCAGCGGTGGCCAGATATCCCAACGGTGACAAATCCAAGTGCAGCATCCATTCGCCTTCGCGTTTAACTGCATGGCCCGAATCCTGAAAAATCACCCAGTTGCCAGAAGCCGAGCCCTCACATGAGGTCTTGTTTTCCACGGAGTTCAAATTGATCCTCTCCAATCCCAGCCACCAGTCAATTGAAGGGCTGCGCGTGGGTTCAATCATCCAGTTGCGCCACTCAGACACCGCCGTGGCCCCAGAGGAAAATAGCGGGGTGACGAACGCGCTGTCCGAATCGCCATAATCCCACGGCTCGGCCTCGGTTTGAACCGCAACGAAAAATGCAGCGGCTTTGCTGAGACGCTCCTCGACTTCCGGCGAAATAAAACAGTCCACCGCCCTCAGCGCGAGGCGGGTCTGCCAGCAGAATTCCCAGGAAAAAAGCTGATAGTTGAGCGCCTGTTCCAGGCTCCCGCCATCCGGGGCAAATTGCGCCAGCACCTCTCGCTCCCAAAGGCGCGCCAGCTTTGTCAGCGGTGCGGCCGACTTTTCCAACTCAGGCCACCGGGCCAAGGCCAGGATCAAACCGGCCAGTTCACCCAGCAGATGATTGTTGGCCGAGGAACCGAACGACCTGTAGCGCCAGGTGAAATGAACATGCGCAGGGAGAATCCGTTCTCGCAAGATCCTTAATTTTTCTTCAAAGCCATTGTTGTGTTTGGCTTTCGAAAGCAATGCATCCATCCAGGTGAATTGAATGAGCCGCATCCCGCTTTCAAGAGCGCTGGTCCAATTCCATCCCCGAAACGGCGGATTGTTCTCTACCCAATCGTCCAGCCATCGCAGGCTGGTTTCTCCGGCCAGCAAGTCTTCAACCACGTAAGCTGCCTGCGCCAAACGGACCAGCGCGTACCAGCGGCTCAATTCCCAGACGAGCTTGATGTCGGCGTCACCGGGCAGTTCACGATGATTAAGTCGAAACGCGCTTTCATTTGTCTGCAAGGAGACGCCGGCCAGATAGTCCCGGTGCCACTGCGGCGGATCGTCCACTTGGAGTTCCAAATGCCCAAAAGCCTTCCAACGTCCGCCCAGAATCGCAACGGCATCGCGTTTCAAATTGTCGCGGATCAACTCGGGAGCGGATGCCACAGGAGGAAGCAAAGGAAAATGCTCCGCCGGATTCAACGACTGGCCCGATTCCGGGTGAAACCCTCGAGCGTCGACCCATTGAAAGGCTTTTTTGCGCAGATGCAATGCGACTTCGCGCGGGCTCATGGCTCGCAGCCGATGCCAATACCAGTCAAGCCTCATACGCAGCCGAGGCGATGTTCAATTCCACAGACGCCGCCTTTTGAACGGATTCCAGTGCCGCAAACGTGAGCAACATGCTGGTTCGGGCCTGCTCGTAGGGCAACGGATGCGCAGATTGGCCCTTCAAAAATTGCCCCCACTCGGCCATTTGCTCGGGGTGGCCCTTGCTGGAACTGGCTGTTTTTTTCCGGGCGCGCTTCTGATGAACGACCAGTTCCTGGAAGTTGGTGATTTCAGCGACAATCCCCGCACCGAAGACCGTGATGGTTTCCTTGGGATAACTGGAATCGCCTTCGGCCGAGTAAATCAACTGCCCGGAGGAGCCATCGGCAAATTCAACCTGCGCGGCGATGCTGTCTGGAAAGGGCAATCGGGCCGAAGCCGGCCAGACAGTCTGGGCCGAAACTCGAGCCGGCTTTGCATCAAATAAAAAGCAAAGGTAGTCGAAAAAATGGCAGGCCTCGCCGAGCACGCGCCCGCCGCTTTCCTCGTAATTGGCATACCAGTGATGCGGGTCGAGCTTTCCGGCCATGACCCGGATGCTGGCGGTCTTGGGCCCCGGAGACGCCGCCAGCAGTTTTTTCAACTGCTGGCTGGCGGGCGAAAAAAGGCGATTGAATCCGACCATCACGCTGCCGGTGCTTTTCTGAAGCGCGGCGTCAATCTCAGACAATTCCGAGGCATTCAGGCAGAGCGGCTTTTCGACAAACACATGGCGATTGGCGCGCAACGCCTTGCAGACCAGTTCCGCGTGCAAATTGTGGCGCGTAGCAACGAGGACCGCCGAAGGTTCTGGTTTGGAGAAAACCGACTCCGGATCGGTTTCGGCACCCTCGAAGGCAAATTTGCTTTTAACATGGTTGGCGCTCAATGCCGTGCGGTTGACGACCGTGCGAAATGCGATTTTATCCCGAAGATGCGGCAGCAGCATGGTCCGGGCAAAGTTGCCCGCGCCGATGACGTCCAGCGCCGCCACAGGCTCAATGATTTTCTGTGGCTTTGAGGGAAATGAAACACTCGGGGACGGCGCAGATACCACATCGGCCGGCACTGTTCCTGCTTCGCCATATTCCAGAATCACGCCGATGTCGGAAGCGCCTTCCGCCGTCAATTCCTGGTAAACCGACTGCGCCTGGAGAAACGGCACTCGGCGCGTCGTGATGGCGTCAAGTTTCAGCCGGCGCTCGGCCATCAGATGTAGGCAGGCATCGAAGTTGCGTTGCTCGGTCCATCGCACGTAGCCAATAGGGTAATCCTGTCCGCCCCATTCATAGGACGGATCGTAACGACCGGGTCCGTAGGACCGGGAAAAGCGCACATCGAGTTCCTTTTCATAGAAAATTTTCCAAGGAAGCTCAATGCGGGTGATGCCCACGTCCACCATGCGTCCGCGATCCCGCAATGCCTCGGCAGCCTGCTCGATGGGAGTATTGCTTTGTGTCGCCGTGCAGATGATTGCCGCGTCCACGCCAAACCCATCGGTCCAAGCGCGCACTTCATCGAACAGATTCTGTTGTCCGGGAATTACCACTTTTTCCGCGCCCATCGCCTCGCAATAGCTCCGGCGCTGCGGCAGCAAATCCACAGCCATGACTCGAGCGCCCGCGGCATGGAGCAAATTGGTGATCAACAGCCCGACCAACCCCTGCCCCATCACCAGCACGCGGTCGCCCAATGCTGGCTCAGTCTGGCGAACAGCGTGCAGCGCGATGGAAGCCAGCGTAGTGTAGGCCGCTTGCCAGTTGGGAACCGATTCGGGCACCTTGGCCACCAGCAAATCGGGGAGCGCAAGATACTCAGCGTGAAAGGCGCACTCGGCTCCAGCGCAGGCTACGCGGTCCCCGACACGAAAACGGGTATTCGCCGTGTCCACCGCCTCGACCACGCCCGCCGCGCTATATCCAAGAGGGGTCGGTGTTTCCAAACGGTTGCGAACTTTTTCCAACGCACTTCTCCAACCGAGATTTTTCGCGGTGTCGATCACCTTTCGCACCTGGTCAGGACGCGCCTTGGCTTTTTGGATCAAGTTCATCCGCGCCTGCTCGACCTTCATTTTCTCCGTGCCAACGCTGATCACCGAATGCGTGGTGCGAACGACCACGCCTCCGGGAGGTGCCACAGGCATGGGCACTTCCTGGATTTCGAGCCGGCCGTCCTGATATTGAGCGATTTGTTTCACGTTTGCCGGACAGTGTTTAGTCTTTCGCGGAGCGGAGGTCAAATTTAGCCTCTGGCGAATTAAGACGGCTGACCAGCCAGCGGTGCTTGCCGCGCGACGTTTTCTCCACTTCCGTCACCGGCCGCATGTGGATTTGAAAATCATCCCCAAGTTTGCGGCGTATGCCGGACTCTATTTGCGGCAGGCGCGAAGCGTGAAACTGGGGCCCGGCAATGTAGCGGAACTCCGCCCGGCCCGGCTCCTCCTGATAAAATTGAACTGCATACAAATGGTCGAAGATCGCATCGTGCATGTTGAACGCCGTTAGCGAAATATGCCGTCCCGTGGCGCTGACCAGAAACTCCTGGTCGCGCCCGGCAATCTCAACCGCGGCGGGCCACGGAAGCTCTTTGGTTTCATTTTCCACAAGGCGCACGTAATCCCCGGTGCGATACCGTATCAGCGGCATGACCAGGTTGTGGAAGGAGGTGCCGATGACTTCCCGAAGCCCCTCGGCATCGGGGGGACCAAACTCAACAAACCCATACTGCGGCCAGAAGTAAAAAAACTCGGACTGACAACCCTCGCCCGCGAGAATCACCCGCTCAGAGTGGCCGTACCAGCGGAAAACCCGGCAGCCGAATACCCGCTCCAAGAGGCGCTTTTGGGGAAGCGTGAGCATCTCTGAACCGCAAAGCATGCCGCGCAAGGGCAGCCGCCAGGATTGCCGTTTTTTTTCAAGGAATTCTGCCAGTTGCAGCGCAGCCGATGGGTAAGCGTGGAGCAGGTCGGGTTTGAACGTCTCCAAGGATTCGAGGTATTCCGGCAATCGCTCTTCGGTCAAGTGATACGAAGAAAGCATCAGCCAGTTGCGAGTGGCGTCATAGGACGTGATTTTTCCACGCGCCTCTGAACTGGTGACATGGCCGCGAATAACCGCCAGGCGAGCGCCATCGAAGTACCCAGCGCGCCGCCACATCGCCTCCAAAAAGGCCTGCTCCTTCGGGCGACTGATGCCCTTGTGCAAATAAAAGCCGACGGGAATGCCTGTGGATCCTCCTGTGGTTAAATATAAACGACGCGATTCCGGAAACGCCGTCGAAATCATTTCCGGCAGGTGATTGATCAGGTCCTTTTTTTCAATAAGCGGGCAGCGTTGAAGATCGTCAAAAACCTTGAACTTCGCCGCGCTGAAGCCAACACGAGAAAATGACTTCCGGTAAAATGAACAATGCTGTTCAGCATGGCGGAGCACTTCGCCCAACTGTTGAAACTGATATTCTTGGGACTGGGATTCGGTCCATCGTCCACCCTCCTCGGCCAGTCTCTCGAACGCGCCAAAATTACCCCCCAACCGCAGGCGCTTTGGCAGCGTGCGGTAAACGGTTCCAATCGTGCGCTTCACCGCGGAGGGCAAACGCTCGTAAACGGCCAACAGTGGATACAGCCGGTCTTCCAGGCTCATGCGCTCAATGCGGAGGTCTGCCTCTCAATCGCTCCGGTCCAGCCGAAGTGTGGACGAAAGGCAAACGTCTCCTCCAGGTTGTTCACGGAGCCGTTCCAACATGGCCGGTTGGAAATCACCCGGATTTCCTCAGGCTTGAAGGGAACAAAGTTCAATTCCCGCATGGCAAAGCTGTTTTTCAGGAGGCGAATTTTACGCCAGTCAAATCCCATGAGTGTCGCCGCGACGACATCCACGGCGGCGGGATGGGTTCCCGCGAGAATCACGCCGCACGGCTTGGGATCGGGAGCCATGGGACCGTTCCCCTCGCCACCAATTATGCCATCTACAACAGCCAGGTAACGCATCGGCTTTTGCCGGGGCTTTCCGGCGCCGTCGAAAAAAAACAGGCACTTGTTCAGGTCGAGAACCATCCTCCAGCAGGTGTCGTTTCCGTGCCAGTTCCCCGAGCGCACGACTTGTTGGGTGTCGCCAAAATAGAGGCGCCCCATTTTCTTGAAAGGCACAAACAGGCGCGACAATGCCGGGCGATTCTTGAGCCAGCGCTTGGCTGAGCCCATCAACGAATGCTCCAAACGCGCCTTGGCCGTCGAGGCCGGAAACTGGTCGCCGCCCTGCTCTGGCGTTCCCTCGGTGTGATGCGGCAGCCAGTTTTTGTTTGCGTTGATGCCGACAAGGTTCTTGAGCGCGCAGGTGATGCCAACTTTCTTGTGGGTTTTAAGCTTGGGCAAATTAATGAACACGTCGGCCTCCATTGGAGTGCGGCATAAAAGGTATTCATGCCGATTACCCGCGTGGCGCGAGTTGGTTTCCGCCATGTCGTAGGAGGCCCCGTATAATTTTCCGCCAGCACGGTAGCCGACAAATTCACTGGCATCGTTCAGCCGCACATGCGTGCTGCCCAAAGGATCGCCGGGAAGCGAGGTTTTGGAAACGGTCACGCCATCCACGGCGTGCCATTCTTCGGGACGCAAATCCAGCAACCGAATCTCCACTCCCGGAAAACGCTTCTTGCACCGCTCGACCATGGCATCCAGTCCACAATACTGGCGCATTTTTTCAAAGGAGGAGTCGGTCTGGGGCGCGTCACAAATGACGATGGAACCTTCCCCGAAAAGGCGCCGGGCCACCCACGATGTTACGGCCTCGATGACCAAGGGATGTGTCACCACGTGTTCCCATCGGTCCGGCCCGGGAAACCGCTCGTCATGTTCCTTGACCCAGTTGGGTTTGATTACAACCCGTTCCCCGGGGCAAATAAAATCGTCGGGCAGCGAAACCATTTTCAACGCCTCCTCGACTGCCTCGTTCATCCCGGCAGCGTCCCTGTAATCCTCAGGCCCTTGGAACACGGCCACCTGGTTTGGAATAGGACTTTCCATTAAATGTGCTTTAACCTATCCACAAAGGGCGTTTCTCCAAGTAGAAACTTCCTTCCCAAAAAGCGGTTGATTCCCTGCCGGATTAGGACACATTACAGGCCACTAAGCGAATGGTGCGCTGTTTTTCAAATGCGACCGCGCGGCTCGATTCTCTGGTTCGATCCGAATTGCAACGCCATTGTGGTTCACTCAATCCCCGAAAAGTCGTCGTCAAGCCCAACTGGGTGCTGCATGAAACCGACCCGGCATTTCCCATTGCCGCGTTGGTCACCGACGCCCGGGTCATTGAGGCGACCGTCCGGGCGTGCCTGGAATTATTCCCCGATGCGGAGTCAGTGCTGGTTGCCGATTGCCCGCTGCAATCCGCCGATTGGCCATTGATGTGCGCCCAATCAGGGCTGAAGCCCCTGATCGAGGAGTTTTCCAAAAGTGCCAAGGGCAGAGTAATCTTCCGGGACTTGCGAAAGGACGTGTTTGAGCGCTCCGAGGGCAGTTTTCTGGTCGAAAGCCAAGTTGAGCACGGCGACCCCCGTGGCTATCGCGAGGTGGAATTGGGCAACCAGAGCCATCTGGAACCGATCTCCGACCAGGCGGATAAATTTGCCGTCAACGACTACAGCGCCAGCGTCACCCGCAGCAACCACACCCAAGGCTCCCACCGCTATCTGGTCAGCCAAAGCATTCTGGACGCCGATCTGGTCATCAACCTGCCCAAATGGAAATCCCATTCCAAGGCCGGCATCACCTGCGCCCTCAAAAACCTCGTCGGCATCAACGGTGACAAGGCTTACCTGCCCCATTTTCGGCGGGGCGCGCCCAAGTGGGGCGGCGACGAGTACCGCGACGAGAATCGCTGGCTTTATTGGACGCAAACCGTCCTTCGCGAAAACATCCAGAAACGCAGCCGCCTGGCCTATCACCTGCTCAAACCAGGCTGGGAGGCCATCAAGAAAATACGAGGCATCGAGACACGCCTGGCCGATCCAAAGGCCAAGCCGAAGAATTTTTACATCGCCGGCGGCGCGTGGCACGGCAACCAGACCATCTGGCGCATGATCTACGACCTAAACCTGGTGATTCAGTGCGCCGACGCTTTCGGCAAAATGCACGCAACGCCTCAAAGAAATTATTTCTGCATTGTGGACGGTTTGATCAGCGGCGAGGGCAATGGTCCGCTGCAACCTTTGCCCCGCCACACAGACTGGGTCGCATTTGGCGGTGACCCATTCACAATTGATGCCACCCTTGCATGGTGCATGGGATTTTCGCCCCACAAAATCCCATTGCTCTTTCACCACGCCGACTATATCGGCCCGCAATGGGGAAAAATAGCTTGGGAAGAATTGGAAGCGGAAATCGACGGGCAACGTCGGCGCGTCCGTGACATAGAAGCCAATTTTCATTTTATTCCGCCCCCCGGATGGAGGAACGCGATTGAACGTTGACTGGATGTATCATTTGCCCGCGCCGGTCCGGCGTGGACTCTACTTCGGACTGCAACGCGCGGTCGGCTCTCGCATTGCGGAGGCATGGCGCGAGTTTCAGCGGTGGGAAGGGTTTTCCCCTGCCCGCCTTGAGGAAAATGTGGACGTCAAACTTTCGCGCGTGCTCACGAGGGCAACTGCCGAGAGCGGCTATTACAGAAAGCTGGGACTCGTCCGGAATTCGGGCGAAACAGTTAAAGATTTTCTTCAACGTTTTCCCGTGCTGACTCGGGAGCAGCTTCGCGAGCATTTCACCGACATCGTCGTGGACAGACTTCGCGGCGAAATCCTGTCACCAGCCAGCAAGTCCAGCCGACGCTACGACTGGCTGGTGGTCAAGACCGGCGGCACCACCGGCCACCCCACCACGGTGGTTCACGACGCGCAGGCGCGGGACTGGGGCCGGGCAACTCGCCTGGCCTCAGCCAAGTATTGCGGGCATCCCTTGGGCACGCGCTATTTCCGGCTGTGGGGCTCGGAGCCCGACCTGTTGAAGGAGGAAGCCACTTTGCACCTTCGAATTCAACGCAATCTTCTGGGAGAAATTCCTCTGAATGCCTTTCGCGCCAAGGAACATGAATTACGCCACCACTGGGAAACCCTTCGGGCGCATCCTGAAATCCACAGCATGATGGCGTATGTGGACGCAGCCGTAAGCCTGGCATTATTCATTGAGGACCAACAGCTCGATCGCCCCAAACTGAAGGCCATCATGGCCTGCGCCGGAACCGTCATGCCCGAGTGGCGCGACATTCTGCAACGCGCCTTTTCCGCGGAAGTCTTCGACAAATACGGTTCGCGCGAATGCTGCGACATTGCCTGTGAATGCCGCGAACATTCCGGGTTGCATGTCTATTCGCCCAACGTCTTTGTGGAGATCGTGGACGAGCAGGGAAACCGTTGTGAGCCGGGCAAAACAGGCCGCATTCTCGTCACGATGCTCAACAATCCCTCCTTCCCCATGATCCGCTACCAGATCGGCGACATGGGCCAATGGGCCGAGCCCTCGGGTTGCCCCTGCGGGTTGCCGTATCCGCGACTCAAAGACCTACAAGGACGGCAGGACGACATGCTGGTGACCCAGGACGACACCTTGTTGACCTCGGTGTTCGTGCGGCATTTCATTGGCTTCAGTCTGATCCGCCAATTGATTCGGGAATGGCAACTGGAGCAAACCGGGGCGGGGCAATTTATCTTTCGCTATATTCCTACGGATCGCGCGAATCTCGACGCCAACCTGAAAAAAATTCGCGAAAGCTTCAAACTGGCATTCGGACAAGACGCCCACATCCAACTCTGCGAAGTCGCTTCCATTCAACCGGGCGCCACCGGAAAAATTCGTTGGATCATCAATTCGTGGAAGCGTTGAGTTTTGGCGGACTTTCCCGTCTACGAAATCGGGCTATTTTCCTTACAGAAAATTTCATTGGGCTAAAACCGTCCTTCTGGCTACTTTCCTGCACTCAAATTTTAGAAGCATGAAAGTCACTCTGAACTGGCTGAAACAATACGTGGATTTTGACTGGTCGCCCGAGGAACTGGCCGAGCGCCTGACCATGCTTGGACTGGAGGTTGAAGGCGTTCAAAAAATCGGCGGCGAATTTGACGGCATCGTTGTGGCGCAGGTCATCACCAGGGACAAGCATCCCAACGCCGACAAACTCTCGCTCTGCCGCGTCAACGACGGCAAGGGCGAGCGGCAGATTGTCTGCGGCGCGCAGAATTTCAAGGCCGGCGACAAGGTGCCGCTCATCCTGCCCGGCGCCTCGCTGCCCATGAAACCGGGTGACAAGGAACCGTTCACCATCAAGGTCGGCAAAATCCGTGGCGTGGAATCTCACGGCATGATGTGCTCGCCCCAGGAATTGGGCCTTCCCGACCAGGTGGATGGACTGCTCATTTTGCCGGAAGATGCCAAGGTTGGCCAACCGTTCGCCGAGTTTATGGGGCGCAGCGGCAGCGACGTGGTCTACGATCTGGAAACCACACCCAACCGTCCTGACTGGAACAGTGTCATCGGCATAGCCCGCGAGATCAGCGCGCTAACCGGCAACCCGCTTCGCCTTCCGGAAATCACCTTCGAGAATCATCAACTTAGCTCCGAGGAAATTGAAAATGTTGTCCAGGTTCGCCTGGAAGATCCCGACCTTTGCCCACGCTACACCGCGCGAATGGTTCGAGGTGTGCGCATCGGCCCAAGCCCGGACTGGCTCCGCGACACTTTGGAAAAAGTCGGCCTTCGCAGTATCAACAACGTGGTGGATGTTACCAACTATGTAATGCTGGAAACCGGACAACCACTTCACGCATTCGACTTTCATTTGCTGTCCAGCAACGGCGGGCGCCCCGCAATCGTCGTGCGCCGAGCGCAAGAAGGCGAAAAGTTCACCACCCTTGACGCCTGCGAGCACACGCTGACTGCCGAAATGCTTTTGATTGCCGATGCCTCAAAAGGCATTGCTTTGGCTGGCATCATGGGCGGTCAGAACAGCGAGATCAACGACCGCACAGCCGACGTGCTGATTGAGAGCGCCTATTTCAAGCCTCAGAACATTCGGGCCACGTCCAAAAAACTGGAACTGCGCACCGATTCATCCTATCGCTTTGAGCGCGGCGCGGATGTGGGAATTTGCGACTGGGCCAGCCGCCGCGCAGCGCAACTGATCGTTCAACTTGCCGGCGGCAAGGTTCTGCAACAATCCATAGACGCCTGTCCCCGGCCCGTTGCTCCCAAAGAAATCTCGCTTCGATTTGAAAAGACACGCGACCTGCTGGGAATTGCCATTCCCGACCAGCAACAGGAGCAACTGCTTCGGTGCATTGGACTTGAAGTCACTTCGGCCACCGCCCCTACAGTTTCGTCGGCCAGCATCACAGTGCGCATTCCAACATTCAGGGTGGACCTCAAGCGTGAGGTGGATTTGATTGAGGAAATCACGCGCATTTACGGCGTGGACAACATTCCCTCCACTCCCCCTCGCGGCGCCATCGGCGCCAACGTCCATGACAAGGTTCACGATGATTTGGCGGAAGTCCGGCGCAATCTCACCGGCCTCGGCATTAACGAGGCCCAGGGACAGACCCTCATTTCCTCCGAAGCTGCAACCCTGGCAGGAATTGAAACAGCCGTCGCTCTCGCCAATCCGTTGAGCAGTGACATGAACGTGTTGAGGCCCAGCCTGCTGCCTGGAATGCTCGACGCATTGCGCCACAATGTCAGCCGGAAAAACAACGACGTGGCGCTGTTTGAGGTCGGACGCGTGTTTGGCCAAAAGGAAAATGTCCCACACGAAGCCCGCCGCGTTGCCGTGGCGCTGACCGGTCAACGACAACAGCCGTTCTGGTCCGGGGCCGATCGCGATGCCCGCTGCGACATTTACGACTTGAAAGGTTTGATCGATGAATTGCTCGAAAAACTCGGGATGCGAGGAGCAATCTACTGCCGGCGAGAGGAATCTACGGCCTTGTTTTTGGAGTCCGCCACCATTCAACTCGGCAAACTCGTATTGGGGGAGCTTGGCCAATTGCAACCGAAGCTCGCGCGGCATTACGACCTTCGCGACGCGGTCTTTTTGGCGGAATTGGATTTGGATTTGATTTTGGGCAAAAGAAACACTGCCAAGTCGTTCAAACCGCTTCCGGCTCATCCATTCATCCGGCGAGATGTCGCAATGATTGTCAACGAATCGGTGACTCACGATGCCGTGCAACAAGCGATCAAGCAAGCCAGGCCCGAGCATCTTGAATCAGTGGAACTCTTTGACATTTTTCGGGGCAAAAACATTCCCAACGGCCAGAAAAGCATGGCTTACGCATTCATATATCGTGGCGCGGACAGGACCCTCACCGACGTGGAAGTCAATGCATCGCACGAAAAGATTGTGGAGGCGTTCAGGAAGCACCTGGGCGCAACCGTCCGGGAAAGTTAAGCCACCGGTCAATTATGCGGCCCGCCTCTGGTGCGCGGCCACCAGCAGCACAATTCCAGCCCCCACCACGACGAAACCCGCCCACGTCGGGATGTTTACCCGCTCCTTTGTGGTCGCGGTGACGCTGGCATCACCGATTCGCAGGATTTCATGCTTTTTGGTGTATGAAAATCCCTGGTAGGCCAAGAAAATGGCGCCGATGACCACCAGAATGATGCCGGACAGTTTTAAGCCACTCATGAGGTCATTATGCCCTTGAATCCGATGACCCACAATTCAGGGAAACCAGCAAAAGCGCCATGCCCGGGAGGACAATGAGACACGGGCGGACTTTGAACGAAAACCTGAATTTGCTCGTCAAAATGCACCGAAGCCCTTATTTTTCCGACGATTTTTCATACGCATTATGAAGCACATCCGCCTGTTCAAAATCGGGATATTGACAGCCGTTTGTTCGATGGCGTGGACCGGTTTCAGCGCCCAGAACGACAGTCCGCCTGCCCCGCCGCAATCACCCCAGGCAGCGACTCCGGTTCCTGACAACCCGCTGGCATGGGACAGCATGGTCAAGGAATATAAAGCGTTGCCGGGCGAAACGATCGCGCAGTTTACTTTTTGGGTCACGAACACCTCCTCGACCAACATTGTCATGCACAATGTGTTTGCCTCCTGCGGATGCACAACCCCGGAACTGCCTCCCATGCCGTGGAAAATGGCCCCGGGCGTCAGCGGCGAAATCAAGGCGTCCATGGACTTTCGCGGCAAACAGGGCATTTTGGCCAAAATGCTTACCGTCGTTTCGTCGGCTGGCACTCAAAACCTCACCGTGCGCGTAGTGATTCCCCGTCCCATGGAGGATATGGCCGAGCGCCAACGCAACCAGGAACTCGCGCGCGCCGACCGTCAGGCAGTCTTTAAAAACGACTGCGCCAATTGCCACTTTGACCCGACAGTGGGCAAAAAGGGTGAGGAACTTTATCTCAAGGCCTGCGCCATTTGCCATGAACCGGCCGATTGGGCGAGAGCCAGCGGCAAACCTGGCAATCCCGAGGACCATCACCGGGCAGAAATGGTTCCCGACCTTGCCGCACTCAAACACCCCCTGACGCGAGACATGTGGAAAGCAATTATCGCCAACGGAAAGGAAAACACGCTGATGCCGGCATTTGCCAAGAGCCACGGCGGGCCGTTGACCGATGACCAGATTGAATCGCTCGCGGATTTCGCATTGAAAAAATTCCCCTTCAATCCTGCAAACGCTCCAAAAGCCGATGCCCAGCAGCAGGACAAACCGGCCCAAGGCACTCAGTGAACCAAGGGCTTTTCATCACATTCGAGGGCACCGAAGGCAGCGGCAAATCCACGCAAATCCAGATGCTGGCCGAGCGCCTGCGAAGTCTGGGAAGAATCGTTCGGACCTTGCGGGAGCCGGGGGGAACTCCCATTGGCGAGGAAATTCGCCACACCCTCAAACACAGCGACGCCAACCGCGCGATGACGCCCGAGGCGGAGTTGCTTTTGATGAACGCCAGCCGCGCCCAGTTGGTTCGGGAAGTCATTCGCCCGGCACTTTGCAGGGGAGAAGTAATTCTCTGCGACCGGTTTTTCGATTCGACCACCGCTTATCAGGGCTGGGGAAGGCAATTGCCCCTGGAAGAGGTCCAAACCATCATCAACTTTGCCGTCGGAGAAACACGCCCGGATTTGACCCTCCTTCTCGACGGGCCCGTGCAGGTCAGTGAGGCACGCAGAAAGACTCGAAAAGCCAGCCTGGTGGAAGGGCCGCCGAGCAATCTTCACCCTGCCCCTCTGGGCACTAACGAGCATTCCCGGGATCGCATGGAGGAAGCGGACAGAAGTTTTTTTGAGCGCGTTGAAGCCGGTTACAAAGCCCTGGCGGAATCAGAACCCGGCCGGGTGCATCGGATAGACGCAACCCTTGAAAAAGAAAAAGTCGCCGACCGGATTTGGTCGGCGGTGGCAAAATTATTGGAGAAATAATCTACTGAAGCCTGCGAAGGCAGGCTATAAGGCAGCGGACGGCTTGGCACCCACACGGTTAAGCTGCAACGTAAGGCGAGACTTTTTGCGGTTCACCGTCCCCTTGTGGACAACGCCAGACTTGGAAGCCTTGTCGAAAGCGGAGGTCAATGCCTTCAGCGCATCAGATGCTTCCGGTTTCTTCCCTTCTTTGACCAGGGAGGCAAACTTTTTTTCAAGCGTATGCAACCGCGATTTCACGGAACGATTGCGCGCTTGTTTGCGGGCGCTGCTCCGCATGCGGCGTTCGGCAGACTTGGTATTGGGCATAATTATTTATGACTGTATTGACGGCGCTTACTGCTGCGCCGCTTCCGTTAAAAATGGAGCGCGAATATATCAGAGAGGTTCCTTGATGCAACTGGTATTTCTATGACTTTGACAGGGGTGAACGGTTTTTCAAAGATGCCTGCTGATGAATCCGAATTTTCATTTTCCACGAGCCTGTGCGGCGGCGGTCCTCTCTTACATTGGGATGAGTTGCGCGGCTGAGACCAACTTATTCACCAGCATCAAGCCGGACTTCGCCACGGGCCCAGCGCGAGCCGCCGTGGTAAACCCGGCACCGCTGTTCCATACCACCCAGATTTTCCCGGCCGATGCGAAAGGCGACCTCGTCGCCCAGACACAACAAGCCTTGAAGGAGCTCGGAGCCGTCCTCAAAAGCGCGCAGTCCAGCCTGGAGCACATCGTCAAGCTGAACATTTATGTCGCGCGGGCCGAACTGACGCCCGCAGTGCAGAAGGTTCTCGCCAGACAATTCACCAGCGCGGCAAAACCAGCCGTGAGCTTCGTCGGCGGCGAACAACCACAGCCTGGCGTGCTGGTCACCATGGATGACGTGGCCGTCAGTAAAATGAAAACCTCGGGCCATGCCGTGCCGTTGACCTTTGGGAAAAATAAAAGGGATTCCTTCGCGTCCGCCGCCGTGCTGCCGCCCTCAGACGCCATTTATGTCGCAGGCATGGCCGACAAGGCGCCGCTGGCCGAAGCCACCCGCAACACGCTGGAAAAACTGCTCGGCGCCATCGGGCATTTCGAGCTGGCGCACAAGGACATTGTTCAACTCAAAGCCTTCGTCACGCCCATGTCCGAGGCAGAAACGGTCCGGGAAGAGATTCGCAAGTTTTTCCAGGGCAAACCGGTTCCTCCGCTGGTGCTGGTGGAATGGGTCAGCTCGTCTGTTCCGGTGGAAATTGAACTGATCGCCGCCGCGCCCAAGACAACGAACGCCTCTGACACGATCAGTTACCACACGCCACCGGGCACCACGTCCGCGCCGGTGTACAGCCGCGTGGCGCGCATTCACGGCGGCAGGCGAATTTACGTTTCCGGCCTTTGTGGACAAAGCGAGCAGGAAAACGACGTGAAGGAGATTTTTGCCGAACTGACCGACCTGGTGAAGCAAAACGGCAGCGACTTCAACCACCTCGTCAAGGCGACCTACTATTATTCCGATCCCAGCGCCAACAAACGGCTCGATGCGTTCCGCCCCACCGTGTTCGATCCCAAGCGCCCTCCGGCGGCTTCCAAGGCGCGCGTGCCGGATGCGGGGTTTCCCGGGAAAGGCATCACTTTGGACATGATTGCCGTGAGCGCGCCTTGATTGCGGAAGTTACGACTAACGCCCGGTATTGACCGAAAAGACATTGATTCAATTCGCTCCAGCGCGTAATACAGCGGCCTTTTTAAAGCTCATTTTCTTTTCACATGGAACAAACCATCAAGATTGCCCTGGTTGGCGCCGGCATGTTCGGCGGCGATGTCCACGCCCGCGCTTACGCGGACCTTCAACGCTTCGGCATCGCGCCTAATTTGGGCCGCGTGGGACTGGATGCATGGACCCGCGATTTTACTGGCGTGAAGGTTGAACTCGTTGCAGTGGCCACGCGCTCGGAGAAGTCCGCTATCCGCGCCGCGGAAAACTTCAGGAACTGGACCGCCTATTCGCCCAGGACCTATTTCGGCGAAATGCCCTGGAGAGACATTCTCCGCGACATTCCCGATCTCGATGTGATGGCCGTGGCGACGCCCGACAACCTGCACACCGAGGTCATCCTCGCGGCGCTGGAAAAGGGCGTCCATGTTGTCACCGAAAAGCCGATGTGTTTGTCCATCCATGAGGCCGACCAAATCATCGAACTGGCGCGCAAGAAAAACCGCGTCGTGGCTGTGGACATGCACAAGCGCTACGATCCGGACCATTTGCGGATTCGCGACGACATCCAAATGCGCATCGGCGCGCCGCTTTACGGCACCGCTTATTTGGAGGAGCCGCTTGAGGTATCCACCAGCACATTCAAATGGGCCGAGCAAAGCGATCCGTTCAGCTACGTCGGGCCGCACTGGACTGATTTAATTTACCATTACTACCAGTCGAAACCGGTTTCACTCTCGGCGGTCGGCCAGAAAAAGCGCCTCGTTCGAGACGGCATCAACGCCTACGACGCCGTGCAGGTGCGCGTGGAGTTCGAGAACGGCATGAGCATCAACTTCCACAACAACTGGATCACGCCCAAGGATTTTGAGGGGCCGGTCAACCAGGGCCACGAAATCGTCGGCGCGGACGGCAAGGTGGAAAGCGACCAGCAATACCGGGGCTTCCGCTTCTGGAACAACGGCGGCGGCAGCCGCACGTCCAACAACCATTTCACGCGCGACGTGAAGCGACCGGACGGCAGCCGCGCCTACATCGGCTACGGCGTGGACAGCCTCATCGCCGGGCTGGTGGCCATCTGCCGGATGAAGTTCCTGAAGGAATCACGCGACGCGGTGGCGTCCATTTATCCCACCGCCGAGGATGGGCGCATCACCGTGGCCATCGTTCATGCTGCGGCCATCGTGCGGGATTTGAATTTCAAATACCTTCAGGAAGGCAAAGGCGCGCCGGTGACAGCGCGTTTTGGAAATGATGGAATCACGATCATTGACCCAAACCGCGCCAGCGAGGGCGCGGAGAAGGTCTTCGAGCGCATTTACGATAAGCCGATTTAAGGCATCGGCTTCAAGCAATCACGGCTTGCGCAACCGATAGACCTTGATGCCGCTTTTGGCCGGGACGGTGACGCTCTTGATTCCGCTGCTGGTCGTCACGGTCGTGTAAAAAGCGCTCCAACTGGCCGGGCTTAACCCGTTGGATTCCTCAAGCACAAAGCCCGCAGAGCCGCTTTCCGGCCAGGAAACGACAGCGTTGTTGCCCACAAGCTGTACGGAAAGCAACGGCGCGCCCACGGTTTGAATCACCGATATGCCAGCAAGGAGGCCTCCATCAAGCGTGTAGCTGCCGCCAACCAAGTAGTTGACTCGCCAAGCGCGCAAGTTAAGCATGGGTTGTGCAAGTGGGTATATTCGGGTTTCGGGTGCGATTGGAAGTGGGTGAGATTAATTCCAAAGCTGGGTCCATTGTTTGTTG
>CALJZV010000255.1 GCA_937983475.1 uncultured Verrucomicrobiales bacterium | reverse complement strand
ATAAAAGTGTGTTATTCTTGTTGAGTCAGCGGTAGGGTTTCGCTGGTTAAGCCAGCAAAAAATTCCCCGACAACGTGCCCATTTGAAAGGGGTGGGCAGAACATCACCGTATTAAAAAATGAACCTGTCATCCTCTGGGGAAAATCTCTTCAAAAGAATGAGTCGCCGCCTTGCTGTGGTGGTGTGTGTTCAATTGTTGTCGATGGGTTTTATCGGGCGGCAATCGCTATGCGCCTCGGAACCGCAGGCCGGATGCGAACAAGGATGTTCCCATGGCTCCTCAATGATGGGCATCAATGAGCCCTTTGATGTCTCGCCCGATTTTTTTGAAACCTACCCTGACGGCAGCCTGCCTGTGCCCTCCAGCGGCAAGGAGGCGCCCGTGGCCGAGGCTGCCGGACCCATCACCAATGCCGGAACGCAGCCTGTGGGCGCGCTCTCCGGGCGCATTGTTTACACCAGCGGCGGCCACGGATGGACCTATGGAAATGGCGACGGTCCGGGACGGTGGTTCACCCAGCGCGGCGTAGACAACGAGATGAACGAGGATTACGGCAACATGGATCAGATGACGTTGTTTGCCTATTACTGCTTCAACGCCGGCGCCACGGTGGTGACGATGCGCCCAGTCGGGCACCAGACCAATGAGGTGGTGGTGGACAACGTCAGCGCTTCGGTGACCTGGAGTGGCACCTGGAACAACAGTTCTTCAACGATTTATTACGGCAAGTCCGGTGAAACGCCTTACCGCTGGGCTTTTTTCTTTCATGGTACGGCGGCCACCGAGATCTACACCCCAAACATTCCGGTGGCGGGATTCTATCCGGTTTATGCGTGGGCACGGCACGGAAGCGACCGCACCAGCCAGTTGTATCGCATCCGGCACACGGGCGGCGAATCGCAGGTGCGTCTCCCGCACCACATGGTCGGCAACGGCTGGGTGTTTCTGGGAACGTATTATTTCAACGCGGGGTCCAATTCGACCAACGGCGCGGTGGTCATCAGCAATTTGCAGCCGACGCCGACATTCGGATCGGTGATCATCGCCGATGCGATTCGGTTTGGGAACGGCATGGGAGACGTGGTGCCGACACCCAAGACCAACGAGGTGACGACGGTTTCGACCTATCCGCGCGAGGAGGAGGCTTCGCGTTATTGGATTCAGCGGACGTTGGGGCAGGGGCAGTCCAGCTCGATATACAACGGCTCCGGCGATGACGAGAGCGACAATGTCGGCGCGCCAGCGCGCATGGCCAAGGAAATGAACCGCCATGAGGCGGGCGACGTCTTCAAACGCGTTTACGTTGGGTTTCATTCCAATGGCGGCGGCGGGCGTGGATGCGTGGGGCTTTACAACAACAACTCGCTGTTCCCGGGCTCTGGCGGACCCAACCAGCCGCGCTTGGCGTTGTTGGTCTCCACCGAACTGGATTCGGACATGAAGGTGCTGCCGCTGGAGGTGCAATGGCAAAGCCGCTCCACCCTGGCGTATGCACGGACCGATTATGCTTTTGGAGAAATCCGTTGGGACACCATGGGCCAGGAAATGGAGGGGACGATTATTGAAGTGGCCTT
>CALJZV010000254.1 GCA_937983475.1 uncultured Verrucomicrobiales bacterium | reverse complement strand
CCGCTCCTGGAAACTCTCTCAGCAGCGGTCGGCAAAGGGTGGCTGTCCGGGAGGGGCGGCGCTGCGCTTGCCCGGGGCTATTTTCTTTCGTCCCGCCAGGGCTTACCTTCAGCGCTGCGAGGAGAGTCTTTTGATCACTCCGTTAAATGTGAGGAAACGACGAGGCTGTTGCGGGTTTCCGTCCCGCTCTCCGGGAGGCAGGCAATACGAAATCGTTTTGATCAGGGCGGCGCGGCAGCGCCGACCCTACCATTCATTGGTGGGGTTGCGGTGCTCCGCAACCCATTACTTTTCCCCCGTCAGGAGCGCCATGGCTTTCAACGAAAAGAACCGTCGAACCCGCGGAGCTTAGAGTTCAGCTCAGGACGGGCAGTTACCGGGGGAGCTGGTTCAGGGTGTAGTAGGCATCCTTGTGCAGGAGCGGCTGGCCGCTGGCGGAGGTCAGGTTGGTGACGAGCAACTCATGCACGTAGCCTTCGCGCAGGCCGTTGACTGTGAGTGTGACGCGCAGGCCGTCGCCGGAAACCGAGGCGCTTTGAATCGACAGGTTCTTGGCGTCGCTTTCCGGTCCGCCGTAATCCCCGCGATAAATGTAAGTGTAGCTGCTCATCGTGTAGGCGGACGCCTGGGAGGCCTCGGCGGCGTTGACCGGCTCGGTGAACACCAGGTCAAAACCGTCCTTGCGCGCCCGCATTTCGCGGATTTCAAAGGGCAGTTGGCCGGTCCACTCCAGCCGTTCCAGGCCGTAGGATCGGTGGCCGAGCGAATTCCAGCCGCGATTGGTCTGGCCCACAAACAAGGAGCCGTTTTTGCCAAAGGCCATGCGGACGACCGCGGACTGAAACCCTTTGCGGAAGGGAAAACAGGCGCCCTGATATTCGCCGTTTACTTTTTCGAGGAATACGCGGTTGACCAGCGCCATGGTGAAGTCGCCGACGAACAGTTGGCCGGCAAAGGGGCCGAACCGCCCGCCAGTCATGTCGCACACCACGTCTGTGGCGCTCATGCCCATTTTGCGGTAGGGAAACCAGACTGTCGGGAGTTTCAGCACGGGCAGTTCCCTGGCCGCCTCGGGCATCAGCTTGCCCGTCGGCACCGGGCCGGGATGGGGCAGGGGAGAGCCGGGCAGCGCGCAGGATTTGAGGCTGTCCACGTGGCCGTAAAACGCCCCGGTGCGCAAGTGGTGCAGCGTGCCGGTGGGCACCCAGTTACCCTGTTGGTCGGTGAAAAACATGTCGCCCTCGGCATTGGCGCCCAAACCGGCGGGTGAGCGCATGCCGGCGCATTCGGGAATCATTTTGCCGCTGGGCTCGATCCGCACGCCCCATCCGCGCCACGCGTCGTTGGTGGCAAATTTGTTCCCGAGCGTGGAGTTGAGCGTGACCCAGAAATGGCCGTTGCGGTCGAGCTTGGGGCCGTAGGCGTACTCGTGGTAGTTGGCGGTGATGCCCCAGTCGTTGCAGACGGTCAGGTATTCATCGACCACATCGTCGCCGTTGGTGTCGCGCAGGCGGGTCAGCTCGCCGCGCTGCGCCACGTAGAGCGAGTCGCCATGCCAGAGCACGCCCAGCGGTTCGTGCAGAGCGCTGGCGATGCGCTTGAAGCGCACTTGCCCTGGGTCGCGGGCGTAGGCGTTTTCAATGAGCCACAGCTCGCCTTTGCGAATGGCGGCGACGAGCCGCCCGTCGGGGAGGGCTTCCAGCCCGCTGACCTCAAACGGCACGCCCTCGGGCGTCGGGATGCTCACAATTTTGTAAAACTGGTCCTCCTGCGCCTGCATCATGGCCGAGCCAGCCATGAGGAAAATGAAGAGGAGGGGTTGAATCAGCTTCACCATGTGAATTCCTCCAGGAGTGTTGCCTCGCCGTTGACGGGCTGAAGCGTGACCACCAACTCGGCCGTTTCACCCCGGGATTGCACAGCCGGTTTGAGTTTTGATTGTTCGGGAAACAGCACGCGCATTTGATCTCCTATGACAAATACATCCCCGCTCCCGGCGGTGATGGTTTTTGCGGTCGCCACAGTGAGCGCCAGAGGTTCGCCGAGTCCCGAGAATGTGCGGGTGCGCCGCAACCAGCCGGGTTCGTTCTCCATTGGCTCGATGCGGTCCTTCACGGCAACACCGGCCATTTCGTACAGAAACTCCGGCACGCCGCGCGCATCAAGGCGGTAGCCGCGCATGGCGTTCTTGGATGGGCCAACTGGCGTCAGCTCCTTCAGGGACAGCACATTCGTTCCCAGGGGCCCGCCCATGGCCGCAAAACGGTCGGCCCAGGTGGATTCGGCGTCGAGAAACCGGCCGCGCCAGACCAGCGCCAGCCGCGCCTCCAGTCCATCGAAGGCAAAGTGCGTTCCCTGGGGAAACCCGACCCCGATGGCGTGGGTGCCCGCGCCGTGCAGGAAGGTTCGCAGGATGATGGGCTGATTGGTTGGTACCAGTTCATACGTGCCTTCCTTTTCCATTCCCTCAGGCAATCGAGCCTGATCCACTTCCTTCAGGTAAGTCCAGATGGCCTCAATCTGCCGGCCGGCATCGCCGCCGAAAAGTTTGGCCGCGCTTTTGCCCTCGGAGAAAAACGCGGGCATGCGCGTCTGCGGACGCATGGCGGCGGGATTGAGCAGGAACTCCTTGAACCACGCCGGCTGGAGGCGCTGGGTGACGGTGGCCAGATCCACCGCCGGAATGCCGAGCGACCGATGGCCGCGGATGACATGGCAGTTGATGCAACCAAGCCCGTTGATGCCGAGCAGTTCGCGTCCGTAGTGCGCCCGATGATGAGGCATGCCGCCGGTGACATCCATGGGCAGCGCGGGAATATCCTTGTCGGCCTCCACAAGCAGGCCGGCGAGAGCCTTGCCGTGCGCTTCGCCAAAACCGGGCATGCGCGTGGCCAGGTAGGGACGAACGCCTTCGCTGCCGGTGATGACCTGTTCGAGCCATTCGGGCAACAGTTTGCGGCCCGCGCCAGAAAGGGCAGGGGGCAGCCGGCCCTCGTCGCCCAGGTCCATCTCCTGGACCGAGACAAAATACGCCGCGCGGCCGATTTCCGGTCCGCCGAAACCTCTGCGCTCGTGGCAGGCAAAACAATTGAGCGCGCTGAACATCTGGCGGGCCTTTGCCTCCGGCCCGGGCGGCTCATTTGACTTGTGGATGAATGAAAGCGCCGCGAGCAAGGCTTCGCGCTGGGCATCGCTCAAGGCAAAGTGCGGCGCGCCGCGTTGCGGGGCTTTCGCCAGGCAACCGCGCTCGCCGGAGGTGTGCAGTTCGCTCAAGGGAAGGGTTACCGCCCGGGAGGGAGTCTTTTTCGGGCCGGTCGAGTGGCAGGAAGCGCAGCCTAATTCGGCAAAGAGCGCTTCGCCGCGCCGGGCCTTTTCGGCCGATGGGCGAGGAGCGGATTTTTCGGTTTTGGCCGGTTCCGTGCCGCGATGAATCAGATACGCCGCGATGGCGTTGGCCTCCATTTCGGTCAAGCGTACCTGCGGCATGCGGGCTCCGGGCCGCGTGACGAGCCGATTCAGTAGAAACTGAGCCAGCGCTTCCACGGAGGTCTTCTGGGCAAGGTTGCCGAGGGGAACCGAGGCGATCGTCAAGGGCGGCGGGGCTGTGGCCGCCACGGCGGGTTCTTCCCCGTCCTGATGGGCGGGCGGCGGCGCGAACGGCTGATGGCAGGCAACGCAGCCGACGGTGTGAAACAGTTTTTCGCCCCGCTGAATGTCTTCCCCGGAGGCGGGCTCGGTGTCCGATTTAAAGGGGCCTCCCCTGGAGGCAATGAAATGCGCCAGCGCCTCGGCGGCGTTGTTCCGATCCTTTGCCGAAAGACCCGCCAGAAGGTCGGGCATCGTGGTGCCGGGCTTGGTTTGATGCGGGCCGGCGAGGAATTCCTTGAGGTAATCGAGCCGGATGCGCTCCCCGGCCTTGTCCAGAACGGGAGCGGGTTTTTGGAAAATGTGCGCGGAAAACTGTTCACCCGCCGCATGGCAGGAGGCGCACTGCAGTTCGCCAATCAGGAGTTTGCCCGCCTCGATCTGGTCCGCGTCGCCCCTGGAAATCATCCGCTCGAATCCGGCCACGATGGGCTGGGCCTGTCCGGCAGTCACGCACATCACGGCAATCAGCATCGCGAAAGCGCAAAGGAAATAAACCGGAACAGAACGGAGCGGAGCAGGCATGCTTCAGTCGGTGGTTGATAGCTCAGGCCGCCTTTTTTGCCAGCGCCTGCTCGCGAGCGGCGATCAATAGCTGCATCCATTTGCCCATGTATTTGCCGTGGTCATGGTAGGTACGACCGCTGACCAGGTTGCCGTCCACCACGCACGGTTCATTGACGAAAATGCCGCCGCACACTTCGAGGTCGAACTTGCACTTGGCCACCGTGGCCATGCGCCGCCCCTTGAGGCATCCGGCGTAGGCGGGAATTTCGACGCCGTGACACACGCTGGCGATGGGCTTGTTGGCCTCGAAGAAATGGCGCGTCACGCGGACCAGGCCCTCGTCGTAGCGGATGTATTCGGGCGCGCGGCCGCCGGAGAAAAAGATGCCGATGTATTCCTCGGGTTTGATGTCGCGAAAGGCAATGTCGGCCATGAGCGTGTAACCCTCGAATTCGCGTGTGATGTCCCAGTTGGGGCCGGCCTCGTGCATCACCATGTGGTAACGCTTTTTTTCCGGGCCGGCGACGACGGGCTCAAAGCCGTCTTCCTGTAATCGGTAAAAGGGATAGAGCGTGTCCACGGTTTCGGTGGCGTCGCCAATGATGATGAGAACTTTGTTCATGGAGTGGGGCAAATTGAGTTTGTGGTTTGTGGCGTTCAGCAAATCAAAAGGGTCAGGCTTTCGCAAGGCAGCGTTCCAGGTAATCGCGGGATTTGTTGATCGCGGCGGTGCATTCCTCGGCGGTGGGCAGGATCGGAATGCCGCGCGGCACCGGGTGCATGAAGATGGAGGTCCAGCCCTGGAAATTGATTTTCTTCAAAGACGCCAGGATGGGCTTGAAGTCCAGTGACCCGTAACCGGGCAATTGAAGCATCTCCTCCTCTTTGGGCAGCTTGGTCATGGAGCCCTTGCCGTGTTCCCAGGCGTAAAAGTGGGCGAGTCTGGGGCCTAGATCGTCGATGAGTTGGGCGATCAATCCCGGGTCCTGAGGCAAATGATAAGGCGCCAAAGCGAGTCCAATGTTTTTGGAGCGGATGCCGTCGTTGAAGTAACGGATGGAATCAGGAGTGTGAATCAGCGACGCGGAATGGTTTTCGATGCCGATGACGACGCCCTGTTCCTCGGCGGCAGCAATGTGCGGCTTTAAATTTTCCAGAAATTCCGCCACCCCTTTCTTCAGGTCCTCCCCCTCAAGGTTTTTCGGTCCGCGGCTGTGGCAAATCAGAAGGCGCGCGCCAAACTTTTTGGCGACTTTCATTTCCTCCTGCAAACCGAACGGCCCCAGGTCATAGCGGCTGATGCAGCCGAGCCTGACCTTATATTTCCTGAGCAGTTCGGCGAATTTGTCATGGCCCATTTCCTCCATCTGTTCGCGCTGGTTGCCGTGGACCTTGGGCCAAATGTCGAGCCATTGCGCGCCGGTTTTGGGCGCTTGTTCCAGGACCACTTCAACCGGAAGCGTGCCGTAAAGGCTGGAGGCCAGAATGTAATTGAAGCGGAATTTTTTCCGTGCGGATTTCTCGGCAGCACCGGAGAAGGTCGGTGCCAGGGTCAAGCCCACGGTGCCGGCGGCAATCATGCGGCAGGCGTCGCGTCGTGAAAGAGATGTTGCGTTCATGGCTGTATTTCCTTGGAGATTATTAACAGGCCGTTGATTTTACCAACCGGAATTATTCTTGAAGGGTTTCACAGCGGCAGTTGTGCATTTGTTGCGGTCGGCAGGGAGTTTAAATTTCATCGCAAGGGTTTTTATTGATTGGTACGGAGTGCGGCCTCGTTCCTTTAATCCTCTTCATCGGAATGGTATCTTGGAATTGGAAACATGAAAAATACGACCATTGGCGATTATTTGATTCAACGGCTGGAAGACTTGGGTGTGCGGCATATTTTCGGGATCCCCGGCGATTACGTGCTCGGGTTTTACAATCAGCTTCTCCAAAGCAAAATTCAGATCATCAACACCAGCGACGAGCAGGGCGCGGGTTTTGCCGCTGATGCGTACGCCCGTGTGCGCGGCCTGGGCGCGGTCTGCATCACTTACTGTGTGGGCGGATTGAAGGTGGCCAACACAACCGCGGAAGCCTTCGCTGAAAAATCCCCGGTGGTCATCATCAGCGGCGCTCCTGGCATGCGCGAGCGGGAGAAAAACCCGTTGCTGCACCACAAGGTGCGGGAGTTTGACACGCAGAAAAAAGTGTTCGAACAACTGACCGTGGCCTCGACCGTGTTGAGCGATCCACAGACGGCGTTTGTGGAAATCGACCGGGTACTGCATGCGGCGTTGCGTTACAAGCGGCCCGTTTACATCGAATTGCCGCGGGACATGGCCGGGGTGCCCGGTTCGCGGCATCACCGGTTTGAGGAGATGCACGAACGGAGCAATCCCGACACGTTGCGCGAATCGCTTGCCGAGGCGGTGGCCATGATCAACGCCGCCAAAAAGCCGGTGATCCTGGCGGATGTGGAGATTCATCGCTTTGGATTGCAGGAGGCCCTGGTGAATCTGGCCGAGAAGACCAACATCCCCGTGGCCGCAACCATCCTGGGCAAATCGGTTGTCGGCGAGCACCACCCGTTTTACCTGGGTGTTTATGAAGGAGCGATGGGGCGGGACGATGTTCGCCAGTATGTGGAGTCGAGCGACTGCGTGATCCTTTTGGGCGCCTTCATGACGGACATCAATCTGGGCGTGTACACAGCGCAGTTGGACCAATCCCGCTCCATATACGCGACCAGCGAAAAGCTATCGATCCGCTACCACAATTATGAGGAAGTGCGGTTCAAGGATTTCGTGCGGGGCCTGCTCAAGGCAAAGTGGCGATCCCGAAAGCTCCCGAAGATTCCGAGGCCGGATCCGTTTCGCGACTTCAGGTCCGCGACCGACAAACCCATCACCATCAAATGGCTTTTCCAGCGGCTGAATGCCTTCCTGAGCGACAACACCGTGGTTGTGGCCGACGTGGGCGACGCGTTGTTCGGCGCGGCTGACCTTTATATTCACCGAAGAACGGAGTTTTTGGGGCCGGCGTATTATGCCTCGATGGGATTCGCCGTGCCGGCGGGCATCGGAGCGCAACTGGCGGATTCGCGCCTCCGGCCCTTGGTGCTGGTGGGCGACGGCGCGTTTCAAATGACGGGCATGGAGCTGAGCACAGCCGTTCGTTACCGGTTGAACCCGATTGTCATCGTGCTGAACAACTCCGGTTACAGCACCGAGCGGCAGATTCACGAGGGGCCTTACAACGACCTGGTGAACTGGCAGTATCACCGAGTGCCCCAGGTGCTGGGAGCGGGAAGCGGGCACCTGGCGCAGACGGAAAAGGAATTCGACCAAGCGTTGAAGCAGGCCGAGCGCAACCTGCATCACTTCACCCTCATTGAAGTGAAACTGGATTCCAACGACCTCTCGCCGGCACTGAAGCGGCTGGGACAAAAGCTGGCGGGCCGCCTGCCGAAGGCGGCCAAGGTGGGGTAACGCAAATTTAATGACTTAGAGCGTGTCTGAAAAATAATTTATATATCAGCCGCCACGTGGCGGCGTGAAG
>CALJZV010000253.1 GCA_937983475.1 uncultured Verrucomicrobiales bacterium | reverse complement strand
AGAACATCTGCCTGGGGCGCCAGCCCGAGCGCTTTGGCTGCATTCGCTGGAAATACATTCGTCATCGCGCCGAACAGGCCTTGGCCCGGTTGGGCGTTTCGGTGGATGTCACCGAAACGGTCGCCAACTGCTCCATCGCCATCCAGCAACTCGCCGCCATCGCGCGGGCGCTGGACATCTCGGCCCGCGTGCTGATTCTGGACGAACCGACCTCCAGCCTTGACGAAAAGGAAGTGGCCACGCTGTTCGGCGTGCTGCGCAGACTCAAGGCCGAAGGATTGGGCATCGTGTTTGTGACCCATTTCCTCGATCAGGTCTATGAGATCTCCGACCGCATCACCGTGCTGCGCAACGGCAAATTGGTCGGCGAATACGCCGCAGCTTCATTGCCGCGCATTGAGCTGATTTCAAAAATGATGGGGCGCGAGTTTTCCGAGGCGGAGTTGCATCGCGGCGAAACTGCTGTTGCGTCGCGTTCGGATGCCAAACCAGTGGTGGAATTGAAGGAACTGGGGCGCAAGAGGGTTTTACATACGCTCGCCTTTCCCATTTTACCGGGGGAAATTCTTGGGTTGTCGGGCCTGCTCGGCTCGGGCCGCACCGAGACCGCGCGATTGATGTTCGGCATCGACCGGCCCGATTGCGGTCAATTGCTGCTGGATGGACAGCCGGTGGCGCTGCGTTCTCCGCGATCCGCGCTCAACCACAAGCTGGGCTTCTGCCCCGAGGACCGCAAAACCGAGGCGATTGTTCCCAACCTCTCCGTGCGCGAGAACATTATCCTGGCGCTCCAGGCCAGCCGCGGTTGGCTGCGTTATTTACCGCAGGCCAAACAAATCGAGTTGGCGGACCGGTTCATCCAGGCGCTGAACATCAAGACACCGAATCGCGAGCAAGCGGTGCGGCTGCTCAGCGGCGGCAACCAGCAAAAGGTCATTCTCGCACGCTGGCTCGCGTCGCATCCGCGCCTGCTGATTTTGGACGAGCCGACGCGCGGCATTGACGTGGGGGCCAAACTGGAGATTGAGAAGCTGATGGCTGGCCTTGCGGGCGATGGCATGGCCATCCTTTTTATTTCATCGGACCTTGAAGAAATGACCCGCAACAGCCACCGGATTGTCGTGTTGCGCGACCGCAAAAAAGTCTGCGAACTGCGGGGCGCGGACATTTCCGAAAACGCCATCATGCACGCCATCGCTGGAACGCACGAAAACAAGGAGGCCTCAGCGTGAGAAACTGGTTTCAATCCCAGACCTGGCACAAATTGAAGTGGCCCCTGGCGGCGTTGGCGCTGGTGCTGGCCTACAATTTTTTTTTCACACCGGGTTTCTTCCAGATCGAAATCAAGAACGGCCGCCTCTATGGCAGCCTTGTGGATATTTTAAACCGGGCCGCACCGATGATGCTGGTGACGCTGGGCATGACGCTGGTCATTGCCACCGGCGGCGTGGACCTGTCAGTGGGCGCGTTGATGGCCATTTCCGGCGCGGTGGCCGCGTTGCTGCTGACGCAGACGGCGCTGGCGGTTCCAGCGGTAATGGCCATTGCGCTGGGAGCCGCCACAGTGGCGGGTCTTTTGAACGGCGCACTGATTGGTTTTCTCCAAGTGCCGCCGATTGTGGCGACGCTGGTGCTGATGGTTTCCGGGCGCGGCGTGGCGCAACTGATCACCGACGGGCAGATCATCACCTTCAGCAATCCGGCCTTTGAGTTCATCGGGCGCGGCGCGGTTTTGGGAATGCCCTTTCCCGTGGTGCTGGTGGTCCTGGGTTGCGTCGCGCTGGTTTTATTTACCCGAAAGACGGCGGCCGGCCTGTTCATCGAGTGCACCGGCGACAATGAAAAATCCAGCCGCTACAGCGGCGTCAACACGCGCCTGGTGAAAATGCTGGTTTACGGCATCTGCGCGCTTCTGGCCGGATTGGCCGGATTGATTTACGTCACCAACATCAAGGCCGCAGACTCGAACAATGCCGGCATGTGGATGGAGCTGGACGCCATTCTCGCCACGGTCATCGGTGGCACGGCGCTGACCGGCGGGCGATTTTACCTGCTGGCCTCGCTGGCAGGCGCGGCGCTCATCCAGGCGCTGACGACCACCATCCTGACGCGCGGCGTGCCGGTCGAATGGACGCTGGTGGTCAAGGCGCTGGTGATCACCGGCGTCTGCCTGTTGCAATCCGAGCCGTTCCGGCGGTCGGTCCAGTCACTTTGGAGGAAATCCCCGGCATGAACCTGCGCCAGATCAAACGGAACATCCCCTTTGCCGCGACCGCGCTGGTCTGCCTGCTGCTGTACGCGGCCGCAGGAGCGAAGTTCAAGGACGAAGGTTTTCTGTCGTTGCGGGTGTTCATCAGTTTTTTTTCCGAGAACGCGTTTCTGGGCATCGCCGCCATCGGCATGACCTTCGTCATTTTGTCCGGCGGCATTGACCTGTCCGTCGGAGGCGTGGTCGGGCTGGTGAGCATTTCGCTGGCGTTGCTGATGGAGAAGCACGGCATGCATGCCGCAGCGGCCATCCCCTTGGTACTGGTGATGGGCGCGGCGCTGGGAACGGCCACGGGCGTCTGCATTCATTGTTTTGCGCTGCCGCCATTCCTGGTGACGCTGGCGGGGATGTTCTTCGCGCGGGGACTTGCCTTTGTGCTGCAACTGGAGTCGCTGCCGATCACGCGATATTTCGACGGAATAGCGACAGCGTTGAGTGTGCCGCTGGGCGGCAAACTGTCGCTCCAGACGACGGCGCGCGTACTGGCAGCGGTGACGTTAACTGCGGCGTGAGGGAGGCAGTTGCAGGGGTCAGC
>CALJZV010000252.1 GCA_937983475.1 uncultured Verrucomicrobiales bacterium | reverse complement strand
TTCTCGGTGGAACTGAAGCGGACATCGGAGGATTTGCCGGTGCGGATGCTGCGGATGGTGGCCTGGACGAAGGCGCGCAGATTGCCCGGGGTGCGATGCTGGCTGTCGAGCACAACGCAGACGTCGCCGTTGTAATCAATCGCCATGCCTTTGCGGAGGTCGTTTGCTGTTGCCATAGTGTTCTGTCTTTTTGGTTCGCTGCCAACGTGCTGAATGGATACTTCAAGAAGCAGCAGGGACGTGGAAAATAGCCCAGGAAAGACTGAATGCAAGCGGGATTTCCGGAGCAGGAGGGTGTTTTATTTTTTGAACTTGCGGAAAAAAGGATGTTAACCTGAGCCGTGATGCACGAAGAAAAGCTTCTCAACGCCGACCAGAAAGTGATTTGGGAAAAATGGGCCGACATCCTTAAGACGGATCCTTCGCCGGAGAATTACGCCAAGGCCTACGACGAGGTGAACGCCTTTTTGCGGGACAAGGGGGATCCGGCCCGGGGTCGCTCTGCTGATGGAACGATTTATGGGGAAACCGGGGACGAGAACGACTGGCAAAAGAGCATCATCATCAGTCTGGCTGGTCAACCCGGCAAACGGGTGCTGGAGGTGGGCTGCGGCGACGGACGCCTTGTCCTTGCGATCAGCCGTCGGGGTGCCAGGGCCAAGGGAATTGATATTTCCAAGGTGGCCATTGAAACCGCCCGTCAAATTGGCGCACGCCAAAAGTTGGATGTGGAATTTGAAGCTGCTGATGCCATTGAGCTTGCTGAGGCCGATCAATCGTTTGATTTTGTTCTTAGCTCTGACATGGTCGAGCATTTGAACCCCGAGCAGGTTGTCCGGCACCTCCAGGAGGTCCGGCGGGTTCTCCGCCCGGGGGGAGCCTATATTGTGTCCCTTCCCGCGTGGGAGCCGCCCGAAAAAGTTGATCCGCTTCATTTGGGCAATTACCACCCTCATGAATTTGCCGGGTTGTTGCGCAAGGCGGGCTTTTTCCCGGAACTGGCTCCCAAAAAGCTCTACCGGAAAACCGGCGATTTGGTTTCCATTCTTGGACCCGCAAAAACGGCCAAAGCCAAGATTTTCCGAGGCTTTACAAAACTACCTCTCATTGGCGGAAGCGTCGGCTGCAAACTCATCGAGCGTTGGTGCGGACGGCTGAACTTTTTCTACGCCGAAAAGATTTAAATCAGGCAGGCGTGCCGTTTCCCGGCGAAAGGCACTGCTGGAAAAACTCGATGTTTTTCTGGATCCATTTGCTCTTGTCGAACATGGCCATTACGCGTTTGCGGGCATTGGCACCCAGCCGATGATTCAAGCTGTCATCCTTTAGCAGCAGAAGAATTTTTGCTGCGATGTCGTTGGGGTCTTTGGGATTGCAAAGAAGGCCCGAGACATTGTCTTCGATGACTTCGGGGCCCGGGCCTGTGCGCGAATAAATCGTGGCCTTTCCCATGGCCATGGCCTCAATGGGGGCAATGCCAAAGGTTTCCATGTGCGAGGGATAGCAACAAACCTGCGCGCGCCGCAAATAATCCAGCACGCCCTGGTGGCGTCCCAGCCTGCCGGTAAAAAGAACCCGGTCCCTGAATTCCGGCCTCACTTTTTGCTGCAACTGCTCAACATAAGAGAGTCCGCCTTCCTTCTTTTGCGTGTCCTGCCCGATGACCGCCAGACGGGCGGAGGGATGTTCCCGGCAGACGATGTTCATTGCCTCCACCAGTTCCCCGACGCCTTTTTTGGGATTGAGGGAGTTAACGAAAACAACCAGGCCCGGCTCAATTGTCGCTTCCGAAGCTGGCGCGAACAGTGCCGTGTCCACCGCGTTGTAAACGATGTGGCAGGAGCGTTCGGGTAGTCGGCAAAATTCCAGGGTTCGGCGGGCGCAATAGCCGGACACGGCTCCCAGATGCGTTGCTTTGGCCACCGACAACAGTTCCAGCCGATGCTCGAATGGGTCCCCTTTTCGGCCCAGCTCGGTGTCAAAAAACAGATTGGATCCGCCCATGCGAATCACAGTTGCCACGTTTTTGGGCCCCCCAAAGCAGAGCCAGCCCCCATAATCAGGCGCTTCAATAACGTCGAAGGGAGTGTTTTTGTGCTCGCGTTTGAGCCATTGGAAAAGGCGGTATCGTTCCCACCAGGCGCGCGGCCGGTAGCGCAGAAAGTCGGGGGATTGTTTCAGGCGAATGACGCGTGGATTGGCATTGGGAAGGTTTTGGCAATTCAGCCCAGACAAGACATTGTTTGAGTAAATGCCCACCACCGTCACCCGGTGGCCCGCTGCGGCCAACCCCTCGGCCAAATCAGAATACAGGGAGCCATTCCCGCCGTGGGGTGCGGGTGGGTATTCGTCGCATATGAAGCCAATGTGCACAGTTCCAGTGGTTCTGTTGGCCGGCTTCAGGAATGAAACCAAGCAGGCGGTTTTCCAGAGATGAGCGTCCGATAGAATGCCCCAAGCATCAGGCGCGGAGGCTTCAAATGCGAAAGCACGGGCAACTTTGAAAACAAGTGGCGAAGTGCCTCCCAGCGCTGGTGATTGGCTAGCAGATGATAGGTGAAAGTCAGCCAGGACTCGGCTTCATATTCAGACAGCCAGCGGCGCGCTTTGGCGGCTTCCACCGGGGAAAGGGCGTGTTCGTAGCGTTCAAAAACAAGCCAGTCTTCCTTCAGGAACCGGGGCAGCCGCGAGCAGCTCTTGCTGTCCGGATGCAGCCGGAAGCCCGCTAGGTGAGCGGGAAGGCATTCCTGCTCGACTTGTCTTTGAAGCGTTCGAATAAAAAAGTCATGGTCGAAGCAAAAATGGAGCGTTTCGTCCAGCGGCCCGACCGCTTCAACCAGGTTCCGCCGCCAAAACATGCCGGGCTGGTGAAAACCGTAGTTGGACCGGCCCAGGCATTGGGTCAGCGAAGTGGGTCGCGGCAGGAAGTGTTTTAGAACATTTTTGGGGGAATGGGAGTTTTCCACGACGCCGGCAATCCACATGCTTTGGGGTTTTGTGAAAAAATGTTCCGACACGGTTTGCAACGCGCCGGGCAGATACCAATCGTCGCTGTTGATCCAAGCCAGAATATCGCCGGTGGCCCGGGCCCATCCTTTGTTGATGGCATGGGCCTGGCCTCGATCCTTTTCGCTGACCCAATACGCCAGCCACCGCTCGTATTTTTTGATGATGTCAACAGTCTGGTCCGTGCTGCCGCCGTCCATGATGATGTATTCGAGGTTTGGATGACCCTGTAGGAGGACGGAGCGAATGGTTTCCTCGATGAACGGCCCCTGGTTGAAGGTGGGCGTGACGACGGTAATTCTGGGCCAATCCCGACGGCTGGCGGGGGGCGTCTGCTCTGTCCAGGGCCAGCCCGATTTTCCGGGCGGCGGCGGGGGTAATTCGGTTAACGATGGACAAGGCATGCGTTGAGCGTGGCTGCGTTTATTTTTTTTGCTCCAAATACGCGTTAATGTCGCGGTAATATGACAGGCCAAATTGGTCGAATAGATTGGTGACCGTTTTTATTTCGTCAGCGGTCAATTCCTTTTCCCATGAGACCAAATGGCTGCGCGCGTCACTGGATAGGAGTTTGCGGGTTTCGGGGTGGCAAAGCTGGAAGTAGTTTTTCACCTGGTTGACGCCGCGCACAATGGGCATGCCCGTTTCGGCACGGATGAACTCGACCAGTCCTTCGACTGTGGGCCCAAAATCCAGGACCAGGCTTTCGTAGAATACCCCGCGCATCTTGGGGGACTGCCCGAGCAGTTGGCTTGGAAAGTAGTTTTCCAGGCAGGCCGTCAGCGCGTAATCCTCCACTTCGCTCATGTCCTTGTCCAAGTATGGAGCCACTTTTTCGCGCAGAACCTCGACCAGCTTGGGTTGTTTCAGGAAAACGTGGGCGTGGCGCCCCCAGTTTTTTGTCCAGTCGCCAACGCGTTTGCGGGAGAGCACCACGGAGCAGGGGTGTCGCCGGATGTAGATAATCGGCATCCTTGGCGCCACGGCTTGGATGCGGTGGAGGAACAGATTGGCGCAGATGTCTTTGACAATGCGGCCGCGGCAGACGCCGATCCGGTGGTTATAATTGGCGCAGGGTTTCCGATAGCGGCCCTCCACTACTTTTCGGATGGTTTCGTCGTGGCTGTCGTCCTTTGGATCCAGATAGAGATGGTGGAAAAAATCAGCCTCCCCATTGACAGACAGGTGTAGTTGCCAGAAGGGCTCGAAAACGAACCTGCACCCGAAGACATGCGAAAGAAAATCCGCTAACCAGGTCGTTCCACTCCGTCCTGCGCCGGCAACGAAAACCGAGGCGTCCTTGGAGCCCATGTCCAGGAAGCTGTAACTGTAAAATGTGTTTCTAACGTGGCGCATTAATTGGCTCATAAGGGAATGTGGTTTGTCGCGTTCACAGAAAGCTGGTCTGGAATTGCACTTCCTCGGTGACCAGGCCTTGCCATTTCTCGGCCTGGTGTGTTCCGGAAGGCAGCACATGCAACTTGGGCTCCAGGCAACAGCCTTCCACTTGGCCTTTGCTCAGGCTGTTTAACCGCATGTCAATTTGATACAAGCCGGCCTTGATGGGGAGCCGGACCTTAACACGAATCTGGTGAACGCCCTCAGGTATCTTGAAGCGAGGCATCCGGTTGATGACAGAATTGGCCGAAACGACCAGATCGCCTTCGGCGTTCAAGAGCATAAAACTGATTCCCGCGTCATCCAACTGGATGCGGGACGCCAGGGTAATGACAAACTCGCACTCTTCGCGTGTAAAACAGGAGTGTTGGCACCCTGTGGTGCTGTGGGCCAGTTCCCATGAGACGAACCGGGCCTGGCCAGACTTCAACTCGCCCATTTGGGCGGGATCGGTTTCGGAACGGTCGAATGAGCGCTGATACAAATCCAAAACCCGGGCAATCGGGCCGTGTTCCCGGAGGCGCCCGGCCTCGATGAATATCCCTTTGGTGCAAAGCCGCTGCACGGCAGCCATGTTGTGGCTGACAAACAAAACGGTTCGCCCCTGTTGCGTGGCCACATTGTCCATTTTGGTCATGCACTTGTTCTGGAAGGACGCATCGCCCACAGCCAGCACCTCGTCCACCAGCAAAATATCCGGGTCCAAATGGGCAGCTACGGCAAACGCCAGTCGCACGTACATGCCGCCGCTGTAGCGCTTGACCGGTGTGTCGATCAATTTCTCCACCTCGGCGAAGTCCACGATTTCATCGAATTTCTTCTTAATCTCGGCCTTGGTCATTCCAAGAATCGCTCCGTTGAGGAAAATGTTCTCACGTCCGGTCAGCTCCGGATGAAACCCCGTGCCCACCTCCAGCAGGCTCGCCATTTTCCCCTTGATGCAGATTTCTCCGGTGCTGGGTTCGGTGATTTGGCTTAATATTTTCAGCAACGTGGATTTGCCAGCCCCGTTTCGCCCCACCACGCCGACTACATCGCCAGAAAACACGTCAAAGGAGACATCCTTCAGAGCCCAGAATTCCTGGGGATCGTTTGGGTTATCGGACCCGGTGCCATTTCCCCCCCGAAAAGCTCGCGCCAGCGACTTGAAGGAATGTGTCAATTGGTCCCGCAGCGTGTCGTGTGACAGCGCGGCGCCCAAGCGGTAACTTTTGCCCAGGTTGCGGACGGATATGATGGGGACGGACATGGTCAGATGATGTCGGCAAAGGTCTTTTCCGTGCTGCGAAAATAAAAGGCCCCGGAAATTAAAAGCGCCAATACTACTCCCAGGCTGGTGAAAAAGCCCGGCCAGTAAGGCTCGAACTGCGGCCCCAGAATGCACCACCGGAACCCGTCAATGACACCCACCATGGGGTTCAGGCAGTAAACAAACAGCCATTGGGAAAGTCCCTTTGCGGCCAGCTTCTCATGGACCCATTGGGTGCTGAAAACGACCGAGCTGACGTAAAACCCCATTCGCGTGATGAACGGAACGACGTATTTGATGTCGCGATACCGCACGTTCAAGGCGCTGAACCAGAGCCCCGCCGCAAACGCGGTCAAAAACGCTACTAGCAAGAAAACCGGCAACAACAGCAAATGCGGCGTCAATGGGACTCCGTAGTAAAGCATGATCAGCAGCAACATCAGGAACCCGACGACAAAATCGAGCGTGCCACTGATTACCGCGCTCCCTGGAATGATCAGGCGCGGAAAATAAATCTTGCTGATCATTCGGGAGGAAGCCACCAGCGAATTGCTGCTTTCGGTCATTGCATTGGAGAAAAAATACCAAGGCAGAATGCCCGCAAGTGTCATGACTGCGTAAGGCACCCCGCCGCTGGGCAACTCGGCCAGAACCCCAAAGATCAAGGTGATGACGACCATCGTCAAAAACGGCTGCAAGATGGCCCAGGCCACACCCAGATAGGTCTGTTTGTAGCGCAGCAGAATGTCCCGCCAGGCCAGAAACCAGAACAACTCACGATATTGCCACAACTCCTGGAAGTTAATGGCGACCAAGCCTCGGCGAGGCCGTATGACTCGGTCATAAGCGATGGTGGTGGGCGGTTTCTCAGTCATGCAATCGGCTCGGACGCAAAATCTCCCCCTGGAAAAACGAGCGGGACTACGTAAAGCATTTCACTGTCGCAAGCAAGGTAAAAGACGGGAGTTTTTCCACCGTCCGCAGTGCTGGCTCAGACATCGGTAAATGAAACATGTTGGGGCAACAACTGCTGCCGGAGACTGGAGCGGGAGTCGGTAATTAATGGTCGTTTTTATTTGCCTTCAGGAATTAACCCGGGACTCTCCTTGCCGCCCGGAATGGTTTAATTGCTTGCCAGCCTGCCAGTTCGGCAAGGAACTTGTCTGTGTTTCCGCTGCCTGCTCCATCCACTGCTACTGGAAATGCAGTTGATTCTCATAGTGGCTTCCAGTACTAATTCGCGAATGCAAATGAAGAAAATATTGCTGGCTCTTTTGATGGCGGCGCTCACATGGAGCACTGCTTTTGCTCAGTCGGTGACCAAGAGCGTCACAAGCGAGAGCGATGCAAAGGCCGCCGCCAAAAAAGCCCGCGAAGCCGAAGAAGCCGCCCGCAGGGAAGCTGAAAAAAATGCCAAAGCGCAAATTGAGGCGGCCAAAAGAGCCCGCGAGCGCGAAGAGGCCGAGCGCAAGGCTCGCGAAGCAGAGGCGCTGCGCAAGGCCAAGGCTGAGCAGGAAGCGTTGAAAAAAACCCGCGCCGCCCAGGAAGCCGCCCGCAAGGAATCTGAAAAACGAGCCAAGGAACAGCAGGAAGCGGCCAAAAAAGCCCGCGACCGCGAGGAAGCAGAACGCAAGGCTCGCCAAGCCGAACTGGTCAAGAGCGCCAAAGCCGAAGAGGAAGCCATCAAGAAAGCCAAGGCCTCCGAAGAGGCAGCCAAACGCGCTGAAGCCGAACGCAAGGCAAAGGATTCCGAGGAGCAGGCCAAAAAAGCCAAGGCAATCAAGGAGCAGGAGGAGGCTGCCCGACGCGAGGCCGAAAAAATTTCAAAAGCTGAGCAGGATGCGATCAAAAAAGCCAAGGCCGCCGAAGCGACCCGTTTGAAGGACACGGAGGAAGCGGCTCGCAAGGATGCCGCTCGCATAGCCAAGGAGCAGGAAGACGCAGCTCGCCGCGAAGCAGAGTCAAAAGAGGCTGCCCGCAAAGCCGCTGAAAAGGCCGCCGCGGAAAAAGCGAAACTCGCCGAAGCCGAAGCCAAAAAGGTTAAGGAACAACAGGAAGCCGCCCGCCGTGAGATTGAGGCCAGAGAGGCTTCCAAAAAAGCCGCTGAAAAGGCTGCCGCTGAGAAAGCGAAGAACGCTGAAGCCGAGGCCAAAAAGATCAAGGCTGCCGAGGAAGCCCGCGCCAACGCCGCGGCCCAGGAAGCCGCTCGCAAAGCAAAGGAATTGGAAGAAGCGGCCCGCAGGGAAGCTGCGTCAAGGGAGGCTCCCGCACGTGATGCTGCCGAAAAGGCCAAGTTGGCGGCAGCTGAAGCCAAGAAAGCCAAGGCCGCCGAGGAGGCTCGTGCCAAAGCTGCAGCCCAAGAAGCCGCTCGCAAAGCCAGGGAGCAGCAGGAAGCGGTTCGTCGTGAAGCCGAGGCCAGGGAAGCTACCCGCAAAGCCGCTGAAAAGGCTGCGGCGGAAAAAGCCCGGCTCGCCGAGGCAGAGGCTCAAAAATTAAAAGCTATCGAGGAGGCCCGCAAAAAAGCAGAAGCCCGCGAGGCCGCCCAGCGCGAATTCGCTGCGAATGAAGCCGCCCGCAAAGCCCGCGAAGAGCAGGAGGCTGCTCGTAAGGCTGCGGAGAAAGAAGCGCGTGAAGCTGCTCGAAAAGCGGAGTTGGCTCGCAAGGAAGCTGAAAAAGCCGCCCTTGAGGCAAAAAAGGCCAAGGAAGCCGTGGCGGCCAGCTCTGCTCCGGTTGCGCCTAGTCGCGCCGAGCCAGTTTCCGTTCCGTATTTTGAGGCGCCCGCACCCTCTGGTCGCTACAGCCGCAATCCCCAAGCGCGATATTACGAGGAGCTGTGGCAAAAAGAGCAGGAAGCTCGTGCCGCCCAAGCCGCCAAACAAAAAGCGTTAAAGGATTCCGCCCCGGGGCTTTCGGCAAGACAGTCGCAATCCGATTACTATCTGAACCTCTGGAAAAAAGAGCAGGAAGCCAAGGCTGCCAAGTTTGCCGCGGAGTCCGCGCAACGCTCAAAAGTCGAAGCGCCTGTCGCTCCCGTTGCCTCAGTGCCCGTCTCCTCCTTTGCCAAATCCAAGGAAGACGCCGCCCGTGAGTTGGAAAAAGAGGCCTCGAGGAAAAAAAAGGAAACGGAGGATGCCGCCCGGAAAATGGCCAAGGCCCATGATGACGCGGTCAAAAAAGCCCGCGAAGTTG
Source organism: uncultured Verrucomicrobiales bacterium (assembly GCA_937983475.1). Lineage (GTDB taxonomy): Bacteria > Verrucomicrobiota > Verrucomicrobiia > Limisphaerales > JACDHS01 > CALJZV01. The sequence continues at coordinate 6,765 of CALJZV010000252.1, read as the reverse complement.
AATTGGCGATGAAAAAGAAGGCTGAGGATGAAGCCCGTGCCTTTGAAAAAGAAGCCGCCCGGCGCGCCCAAATCGAAGCCGAAGCCGCGCAGCGTGCCCAGGCCGCTGCAGAAGCCGAGCGCAGGGCTTTGGCCCGACAGGCCGCTGCCGCCGAGGAAGCCGCCCGCAAAGCCGCAGCCCACAGAGCTGGGGTCAAGGCCAGCGGGGAGGCGGAACAGACAGCTCCGGCACGCGAACTGCAAGCCGCTCTTGTGGCCGACACGCGTACCCGGCGCGAACTATCCGTGAAGGAAGCCGAATTGGAGGCCGAACGCGCTCGCCTGAAGGCCGCCGCCGACGCCATCGTGGCAAAGGCTAATGCGGACACCGCGCCCAAGGCTGGCAGCAAGGCCAGTGTGGTTTACGACGGTGATTTGTTCAGGATTGTGAACGTAAACCGGGACAATTCTTCCAGTGCGCCGTCCCAGCCGCAACAGGTTGTTGCAGAATCCGCCGCCGTTTTGGAAGCATTGGAAAGTCTTCGCACCAAGGAAGCGCAGTTGGAGGCGGAAAAAGCCCGGCTGGCAGCTTTGGAAGCGCAGCGCATCCGCGAGGCCCAGGAGGAGGCCCGCCGGGTCGATGAACAGGCCGCAGCCGAACGCGCCCGGATTGCCCGCCAGGCCGAGGAGGCAGCTCGTTTGGCCAAGGCCGCCGAAGAGACTGCCCGTCGTGCCCTGGAGATTCAGGCCGAGCGCAACAAGGCTGCCTTGGATGCCGCCGCTCTGAAGAAAATTCAAGAAGACACAGAAGCCCAGTTGGCGCGTTCCAGCCAGGAGGCTGCCAGAAAGGAATCGGAGTTGGCTGCCGCAAGGGCTCAAGCAGCGCTGGAGGCCGAAAACAACGCCCGGAAAGCTCGCGCTACAGCAGAGGCAACTCGGAAAGCCAAGGCTGAAACAACTCAAGCCAACACCGAAGTGAAGCCCCTTGGCGCAGAACCCGCCTTGGACTTCGGCGCGGCGGATATTCCCGATGAAACCGAGGCGCAAAAACGCGCCTTGGAAGCTTTGCGCCAAAAACAACTTGAGCTGGATGCCTTGGAGCAACAGATGAAAGCCGAGGCGGCGCAGACCCGCTCCGAGATCGACAAGGAAAAATCAAGCGCCGGCTTGTTCAAAAAGAAGAGCGATCGGGCTCCGCAGGCCGCTCAGCCCTCCGCTCCCGCGGTTCAAACCAAGCCCGCCGAGTTTTCCATTGCCACAAGGCCCACAGCTCCAAGCACCGCCGCGTTGGAGGCAGAGGCCGCAGCGGATGCCCGAGCGGTTGAAACTGCCGCCGCCAAAGTGCAATCCTTGCGCGATGAACTGGCAAAGGTACACGCTGATCAAGCGAGGGTTAAAAATCAGATCATCGCCGCCGAGCGCGCGGCAACCGAGAAAAAAGTCGCAGAACCCCAAGCGCCTTCCGCCCCGGGAGAAAGCATCGAGGTCATCGTCGACAACCCGGCGGCCCGCTTGGTTGGACCTTGGACCACGGGCAAGACCGGCGGGTTTTACGGTAGCAATTACAACTTCAAGGGCAAGGGAACGGGGCTGAATTATGCCTTGTTCACACCGAACATCCCGGTTGCGGGCAATTACGAGGTTTACGAGTGGCATGTATCGGGACCCAATCGGGCCAGCGATGCCCCTTACGTGATCAACCACAGTGGCGGCTCCGAGACCATTCAGGTCAACCAGCAAATCAATGGCTCCAAATGGAACCTTCTGGGGACCTTCCATTTTGACATGGGTGCCGGATCGGATGTCCGAATCACTGACGAAATCGCGATTCAGGGTCAGATGGTGTTGGCCGACGCCATCCGGTTTGTTTTGGTGGGAACGGCTCCGGCCAGAACTGCAACCGCGAAAGACTCCGCGCCGACGGGGGATACCGGAGTTGACACGAAGGCTTTGGAGTCGTTGAAACAAAAGCAATCGGACCTTGCGGCCCGCGAGGCCCAGTTGAAGACCGAGATTGCCGCCGCTGAAAAGGCGTTGGCTACTCAGCAGCAATTTGCCAAAGACCGCGCCATGGCCCGCTCCGCCTCGCTTCAGTCGCCCGTTCAGCCAGTGGCAAGTCCGATTGGCGAATCGGAAATTGAGGAGATGACCCTCAAGGCTCTTCGCGCCAAGGAGGCCGAATTGGCCGCAGAGCGCGCGCGCCTGGAAGCGGAAAAGCGCGCTAAATCGACCACAAAGACCGCCAGCGTCAACAGCGCGCCTCAGGTCGAGCAGCGGCCCATGACCGAAAAGGAAATGAAACTTGCCGACCTGCTGCGCCGTTACAAGAACGACGAGATCACCCCCCGGGAGTATCATCAGGAACGCGCAAAAATAGTTGCCGCGCCCTGAGTCTTTTTGATTCATTCACCCCCGCCGGCGTTGTTCCGGCGGGGTTTTATTTTTCATTAAGGAAACTAAATAGAACCCTGAACATTGATCCCTTAGAAATCACAACCGTATGCATCATTTTCGTTACCTCCGTGGCAAATTATACTGCGAAGGCGTGTCCGTTGAATCCTTGGTGAAAAAGCACGGCACGCCGCTTTACATTTATTCGCAACAAACCCTTACGGACCGTTTTCAAATGCTTCAGCGCTCCCTGGAAACGCTCAATCCCATGATCTGCTATGCCATGAAGGCCAATTCCAATCTGGCTGTCATGCGCACTCTGGCCAACCTGGGCAGCGGATTTGACGTCGTCAGCGAGGGCGAATTGCGGCGCGTCATCGCTGCTGGGGGCGATCCCAAGAAATGCGTTTTCGCCGGGGTTGGCAAGACTGAGCAGGAAATTGAATTTGCCCTGCGCAAAGGCATTTATTCCTTCAACGTCGAGAGCGAGCCCGAACTGGCCCGCATCAACCGCGTGGCCGCGCGCCTGAAGAAAATCGCGCCGGTCGCCGTTCGCGTGAACCCCAATGTGGACGCCCACACTCACGCCAAGATCACCACGGGCACCGACGAGAACAGCTTCGGCATCCAGTTCGAGCAGGTCGAGGGCGTTTACGCCCGCGCCAGCAAGCTCAAAAACATCTGGCTGCGCGGCATCCAGATGCACATCGGCTCCCAGTTGACCGAGGTCAAGCCCTACGAGATGGCGGTCAACAAGGTGCTGCCAATGGTGAAGAAGCTTGCGGCAAAATATAAGTTCGAATTCTTCAGCGTCGGCGGCGGCATCGGCATTGTTTACAAGCCGGCCCTGGCCAGCGGGCCGACCGAGTGGTGGAATTCATCGGATGCCAAATCTTTGATTACGCCCGAAAAATATGCCGCCAAGCTGGTGCCGTTGCTCCAGCCGCTGGGCCTGAAAATCCTGCTGGAGCCGGGCCGGTTCATCGTCGGCAACGCCGGCATCCTGGTGACCCGCGTCGAGTACGTGAAGCGCACGGGCAAAAAGAATTTTGTAATCGTGGACGCCGCCATGAATGACCTCATCCGTCCGGCCTTTTACGATTCGTACCATGAAATTGTGCCGGTGACGCAGAAGAACGGCGCAGCCATTTCCTCCGATGTCGTCGGGCCGGTCTGCGAGTCGGGCGATTATTTTGCCAAGGACCGTCCCTTGCCCAAGGTCGGCGAAGGCGATCATCTGGCCTTGTTGAGCGCCGGCGCTTATGGCTTTGTCATGGCCTCCAACTACAACAGCCGCGCCACCGCCGCCGAGGTGCTTGTCAACGGCAGCAAGTCTGCTGTGGTGAGGGAGCGTCAAAAGCTTCCGGATATTTGGAAACTGGAGAAAATTCCCGCCTGGCTGTCGGCCTGATCCGGGCCTGCCCGGCGCCCAGCCCGACTGCTTCATTTTATGAAAAGTAAAGTAACCGCCATGGTGCTGCTTCTGGGCAGCGCTCTGCTGTCTAACGCCTCGGAATATGTCATTCGCGACGTGAGCGAATTTGGCCGGTGCGTTCCAAAAAGCGCGTCCGTTCGCAAGCTGGCCGGCGACATGAAGTTCACCGAGGGGCCGGTCTGGGTGCCCCGCGACGGCGGTTATCTTATTTTCAGCGACATTCCTGCCAACGAGCTGAAAAAGTGGAGCGACAAGATCGGTTTGATTACCTATCGGAATCCCAGCCATAACGCCAACGGCAACACGGTGGACCGCAGCGGCCACCTGATCACCTGCGAGCACAGTGGGCGGCGTGTCGCCTTGCAGGACCGCCACGGCGTGATTCGCACGGTGGTGGATCAGCATGAAGGGAAAAAGTTCAACTCGCCCAACGATGCGGTGGTGAAGTCCGATGGCACCATCTGGTTCACGGACCCGGATTACGGCCTGGGAAAGAACGTCAAGGAGCAGGAGGGCAATTTTGTTTATCGCTTTGATCCCAGGTCTAAAGCCGTCACCGCAGTGGTCCGCGATTTCGACAAGCCCAACGGCCTCTGTTTTTCGCCGGATGAAAAGCGGCTTTACGTTGCCGACTCCGGAAAGCCCAAACACATCCGCGTCTTTGACGTCCAAAAGGACGGCACGCTGGCCAACGGACGGGTGTTTTGCGCGATTGACAAGGGCGCGCCCGACGGCATCCGCTGCGACAGCAAAGGGCGCGTCTGGTCCAGCGCGGGTGATGGCGTTCACATTTACGCGCCGGACGGATCGTTGATTGGCAAGATTCTCACCCCGGAGACGCCGGCCAATCTCTGCTTTGGCGGCAGGAACGGGAAGACCCTGTTCATCACCGCTCGCACGTCGCTGTACGCGATTGATGTGCTGGCCAAGGGGGCGAAGTAAACTTTAGACGGAGCATTTTCGCTTCCGAATCCGGGCAGCGGCTATTCCGGCATCATTTCAAAGCGAATTCCAAACCGTTCGCCGAATCGAGCGAGGCTTTTCTCGGGTCCCAGCACAAAGCACGCCGTGGCCCAGGCGTCGGACTCCATGCAGGTGGGCGCGGTGACGGTGCAGGCGGCGATGCCTTCCACGGGCAGACCGGTGCGCGGGTCAAGCAGGTGCGCGTAACGCTTGCCGCCGATGACGAAAAAATTCTCGTAATTGCCCGAGGTGGAAAGAGCGCCTTCGCGCAGGACAACCGGCGTGCGGTGTCCGGCTTTTGCGGGGTCTTCCAGCAGCACCGTCCAGTGGGGCTTGCCCGGTGGCAGGCCGATGACACGAAGGTCGCCTCCGGCTTTGACCATCGCGCTTTTAATTCCCATGCAGCGAAGTTTTTCGATGGCCAGGTCCACGGCGTAGCCTTTGCCGATGCCGCCCAAATCAATGGAAATATCGGGCCGGAGAAATCGCACCGTTCGCTGGCCGGCATCCAGTTGCACCAGCCGGTAATTGACGCGCGGCAGCACGGCTTTTAATTCCTCATCAGTCGGCAGGCGGTATTCCTTCCAGATGAAGCCCCACAGGTCCGCGAGCGGCCGGATGGTGATGTCAAAGCTGCCGTCGGTCTGCCGGGCAATGTCCAGCGCGGTGGAAAGCACGTGAAACAGTTCCTCCGACACGGGCACGGGCCGGGTGGCCGCCAGTTCATTGACACGAGCCAATTCGCTGTCGGCCCGGTGAAGGCTCATCAGGCGGTCGGCCCGGTGAAATTCTTCGAACGCCTGTGAAATGGCCTGTTGGGTTTGTTCGCGGTCCGAACCGTAGGCCGAAATGGTGACGAAGGTGCCCAGCAGCGGCCGGCTGCGCTTCACCCGTTCAAGGCGCGGCTGGGGCGGCGTCTGGCACGCGGCCAGCAGCAGGCAGCAGATCGCGCAAAGCCACTTGGTAGGCGGCCAGCAGGCGGCGGACGCCTTCGGTGACATGGCGGCAGGAGATGGTCGCGCCGCTGATGTTGTAGATGTCTTCATGCAGCTTGAGCGGGTTTTGCGTGGATTTGCCCTTGAATTGTTCGCGCCATTTTTTGCCGCGGATTTGCCCGCCGTGGCTTTCGCGGTATTCGAGAATTTCAATTTGCCGCACACTGCCGTTGAGCGAAATGGCCGCCGCGTAATCAATGAATTCGTGCTTGCCCAGAACAAAATCGAGCACCACGACGCCCAGCACGTTGGTGTCCTGAAGCGCGACCCAGAATTTGGTGACCGGGTTGCGGACTTTGATGCCGGACATTTTTTCAATGGTTGCGATTTGTTCGGAGGTGTAGCGGATCAATTTTTGCTCAAAGCGATCGGCCTCGGGAAAGCAAAGTTTCTGGGCTTCGGCGGGTGTCAGGTAACGTTCAGCCAAGACTGGTAATGGCGCCAGCGCAAGCAGGCAAACTGCGACCGTCGCCAGCAGCCTCAAGAAGTTAAAACTGGATTTTAATTGCCTCACGATTCAAAACGGCATCCCCGTGATTTCAGGGATGCCGTTACAGTTCTTCAGCAGGGTAAAACGCGCAAATGGTTAAAAGAACATGCCGACGCCAATCTGGAAGTAATCGTCATTGGAGTTCTTCAGGTTGTGCCGGTAATCGCCTTTGACGACGAAATTGGCGTTGAGAAAATAAGAAAGACCCGCGGTGAGATACTCCTTGTTGGTCGATCCGTCGGTTTGGGCGGCAACGCCGTTGGCCAGGCCCGACTGGGTGACGATTTCGGTGTAGCGGATGAACGGCACCAGATCCATTTCGCTGCCGCGGCCCACGCGCCAGCCCTTGGGCCACAGGTGATAGGCGGCCTCGACGTACCAGCCGTACATTTCGTCGCCGATGTCGTTTTTCAGATCGGCGTCGTTGTTGGCCACGAACGCCTCGGGCTTGTCAAAGCGCCACTGGGCAAATTCACCGCGCAGTTCCAGGCCGGTCTTGGGAACGCGATAAAG
>CALJZV010000251.1 GCA_937983475.1 uncultured Verrucomicrobiales bacterium | reverse complement strand
AGCGAGAACTTTCCCTTGGGCTTGTCGCCGGAGTGGCATTTGAGGCAGGAGTTTTCCAGAAGCGGCTGGATGTCGGCGGCGAAATCCACCGGACGTTGGGCCGCAGGCGGCAGTTTGGTGACATCTACCTCGGCGGCAAATAAGGCGGGGGCACCCATTAGCGCTAGAAAGGACGCCACGCGCCCAAGTTTCGGAAAATTAAACGGCAACCGCATCATAATTTCGTTCGCGTTCAGGTGCGCAGGTCCGGACCAGGGAAAGTGCGCAGGAAATAAGGACGATTCTCGTCAAATATTATTCGCCCGCAGCCAAGGAACAAGCCTGCAAATCTCCACCATTGAATCTTAAATCAACCACAGAGGCACAGAGATTTTCAGGGAGAAATGGCCCAGAGAGCGAAAGGCGATGGCGATGCTCAAAAATGAGATGGCAGGAATTTGAAGCCAGGACTACGTTCGCCCGAGGCACAGCAGGCCTCATACTCATGTCTTACGAAGTCAGATGGTCGTCGGGAACAAAGGAATTGTTGCAAACAGCATTCCCAAGGATGAAGCCGCCCGAGGAGCGAAAGAGGTTCATTGAGAAAGTCACGGACCATATAACTCATGAGATTGCTGCTTACCCGCAGGACGCGGGCGCACAACCCGGACAGCGCGTCCGCAGTGAGTTGCATGTCGCTGCGTTTCGTATCCGATACGAAATACAAATGGACACAGGTATTGCGATCATCACAGAAGTTATTCCAGATCAGAAACGACGAACGGACCAACAAAGAACAAATTCTGATCAGGCGTGAATAGATTCATAAATTTTGCAGCTTGGAGTTTTTGCGCGCTGATTGCGGTCGGTGTGATTGGCGGTGCCTACTTGATCTGGAGCTTTTGCCGCCCGCCGTTTCCATTGAAGAAGCTGGACCTGTTGCATTCGAGCATGACCACCAACGACGTGGGAAAAATCCTTGGCACCCCGACCAGCGCATGGACGCGCACAAACTCCCTTGGTCAACCTTACGCGGAATGGGCCTATTCCAAAATCGGATCCTGGTCGATCGTTTATTTGTATTTCACACCGGATGGCAACTTCCAGAGCCATAGATACGACAAGTAGGCCAAAA
>CALJZV010000250.1 GCA_937983475.1 uncultured Verrucomicrobiales bacterium | reverse complement strand
CCATTTTGTTCAATTCTGCCGGGACCTTGGTGGCCCGCTGCAGTTTGCCGAGCAAAAGCCACACGGCCACCCCGGCCAAAATCAGCGCCGCCACACCGCACAGCACAAAGGGAATATTTCGCTTAATCCATTCCATATTTGAATTTGAATGGGCGTTTGAGCTTGATGGTCATGCCGAACGAAAACGTCAGCGCGTTCTCTTCTTTCTTGATCGGCTCCAGGGTCGTCCCCTCCCCGTCAAACCAGGGACTGTTGGCCAGCTCCGCTCTCAAGGCATAGGCCAGATCGGAGTTGCCGGAGGGTGAAAACCGCTCCAAATCCACGCCGCGACAAATGACCGAGATGAGGGTCATTTCATTTTCGGAAGCGGGAGCAGCCACCGGTTGGTCCGGCGCCGCCTGCATGCCCATCAAAGGATCAATCCCGTAACGATCACTAAATTCGGGGGGCATTTCCGCGACAAATTTCCCGCCGTCCGGCGCTCCCATTTGAGGGGCGAAGGCTTGCCCTCCGGAACTGGCGCCCACGGCAGGCGCCTGAGGCAAAAAGGACTCGATCCAGAGGCCCACTTCGGCATTGTTCAATTTTTGGCGGGTTTTGGTTTCGGTGGTTAACATCACCCGGCGCAACTCGGCCATCAAATCAGGCCAGTAAAAGCGCCCATTGACCAGCTCGACAATTTTCTCGGTTTCCTGCTTGAGCTTGTCCATTTCCCCCTGCGCCCGCTTCATTGCCTGCTCTTTTTGTTGAAGCGGATGAATCTTGGTTTTTAATTCCTCCAAAGCCACTTGCTTGTTGCTGACGACCCGGTGATAGAAAAAGCTTACCGCATAAAGCACGGCCACCAAACTAAACATGGCCGCCACGAAATAGGGCTTCTTCTGCTGGAGCGCCTGACGCTGAATGAAATTCTTGGGCATCAGGTTCAGCTCCACCGGGCAATGCGCCAGGTTGCGCAAGCCCAACCCAACCACTTCGCCAAAGGAATGCGCCACCTTGGAGAGTTCCTCCACGTTTACGCTGGGTCCCAACTCGACATTCCGGAAGGGATTGAAGTAATCAACAGGGACGTTGATTTTTTCCGCAAAGAACTGCGAGGTGTACGCCATCACCGAGGCGCCGCCGGAGAGAAACAGCCGTTGCGGCGCCGAGCCGCCCTGTTGTCCCCGGTAAAATTGCATGGTCTGGTTGACCTGAATGTGCAGGCGGGTCATCACCTGCCGGGCAATCTTGGAAATGGCCGCCGCCTGGGGATCCTCGGGCTCCTCGTAAGCACCGCCGAGACTGACAAATCCTTTCTCGATCTTCGCGGCCTCGGCGTCATCGAACTTCAGTTTCGATTCGGTCGCGAAATCCTGAGTAATGGAATTGGCCCCGATGTTGATGCTGCGGGAATAAACCTTGCCACCCTCGAAGAACAGCAGGTTGCTGGTCTTTGCCCCGATGTCCAAAAGCATCGTGCAGCCATCCAGATCACCGTAGTTGTAACGGAACGCGTTGCACAGCGCCGCCGGCGACACGTCCACCAACTGCACGCGCAAACCGCCCTTTTCCGCCACGCGGAACAAGCCGCCAACCACGTCGGTCTTGATGGCCACCAACAGGACTTCCAATTCTCCGCCGGTTGCGGAACCCAAAATCTGATAGTCCCAAACGACTTCCTCCAAGGGGAACGGCACATTCTGCTGCGCCTCGTACTGAATGATCTGCTGCACCTTGGACGTGTCCACAGGTGGCAGTTTCACGAACTTGGAAAAGACATGGTAGCCCGGCGCGCAGATGTTGATGTTTTTGGAACGAAACCCGCCGGTGGAAAGCAACTCCTGAATGGCCTTGAGAATGACCTGCTCGCGCATGGCCTCCTGGGCGCCTGCGGCCCCCAAGGGCCGGATGCCGTATTGAATCAGGCGCAACCCTCCGGCCTCGCTGATTTCAAACTCGGCCAGCTTGAGCGTTCCTGCCCCAAAGTCCACCGCCAAAAATGACTTCACATTTAACACTGTTCAAAAATTAAGAGCGCCTCGGCGGGAAAATCGTTCGATCTTTTCAGGCCAATTTTCCGGGTTGCGCTAAAGACCGTGCTGGTTACTGGAAAACCCCATAGGGGTCAAACAGAAAAAGTGGTGCGCGCGAGAGGACTTGAACCTCCACTCCTTGCGGAACCAGATCCTAAGTCTGGCGCGTCTGCCATTCCGCCACGCGCGCACTGCTTTTCAGCCTGCCGAACTTTGAAACTACAGACTGACATCGCCAGTAGCAAGCGGCGGAAATCTCCGGTCGATTCATATTTCCAGACCGTATGGCGATTGCGCCTGTTCACCAAATGAAAGCGCCCCCTACTCCAACTCCCGCCGCATTTCCGACCACTGGCCCCGCAACTCGTTCAAGCTGCGTTGCGCGGACTTGGATGCGATGAGGTTGCGCTCCTCAAACGGGTCGTTCTTCAGGTCATACAATTCCTCAATGGCCGGCTCGACGCCGATGTAGCGAATGTATTTCCAGCGATCGGTGCGAACGCCTTCGCTGGGCGGGATCCGGTCCGAGAATGTCGTGTGTTCGTAGAAGAAGTCCCGGCGCCAGCCCTTCATGTTTCTGCCCTCCACAAAAGGCCGCAAACTTTTGCCCTGCATCGCCTCGGGAACGGGCACTCCGGCGTAATCCAGCAGAGTCGGCGCGATGTCAATATTCAGCGCAAAGGCGTCGCTTGTCTGGCCGCGCTGTTTGGCCGTCACTCCCGGGTCCGCGATGATCAACGGCACGCGGATGGATTCCTCGTACATCAGCCATTTGTCGGCCATGCCGCGCTCGCCCAGGAAAAACCCGTTGTCCGAGGAAAACACGATGATCGTGTTGTCCGCGAGGTTCAGTTCATTGAGAGTTGCGCGTATGCGGCCGACTTCGCGGTCAATGCCGCTGATGAGCCGGTAATAATCGCGCGCGGTTTTCTGGAACATCTCAGGATTGGCGTATCGGCGTTCCCAGCGCCTGCGCCCCTCGGATTTTTGAGCATGTTCCGGAAGCGCCTTGTAAAATTTTTCATCGGTGGTTTTGGCCGGCGGAATGGTGACGCCAGCGTACAGAATTTCATCTCGGGGGTCGGGAGGAAATTCCCTCGGCGCGTTGTCCTGGGCATGGGGCGCCTTGAAACTGATGGACAAACAAAACGGCTGCGACCTGGAGGAGGATTTCAAAAACTCCAATGCCTGGTCGCCCATTTTCGCGGTGAGGTGTTGTGTCTCGCCCTTTTCAAAAAACTGCCCCTGCCCCGGGAAACCGCGCCAGAAGTCGAATTCCTTTTCCGGCATTTCCTTGCCGACACCATATTTGCCGATGAATCCAGTGCGATAGCCGTGCTGGCGCAACAGCGCCGGGTAGGTCTGGGACCAGGCCTCGGGCGAGAAGGTTTTTGAAAAGTCATCAATCTTGTGGCGCCGCTGATATTGACCGGACAAAAAACTGGCGCGGCTGACGGCGCAAATGGACGTGGTGACAAACGCGTTGCGGAACAAGGTCCCGTCGGCTGCCAATCTGTCCAGATGCGGAGTCTGAATGATCCGGTTGCCCATGCAACCCAAAGTGTCCCAGCGCTGGTCGTCGGTCAGAAGGAAGACAATGTTGGGGCGCACCAGACTAGCCGCCTCGGACGCACACCACCCTGCACATGCCAAGGCCAAAGCAAGGGCGAGTTTTATTTTCTGAAAAGCGCGAAATCGGTTGTGGATATGCATGGGAAGAATTGTTGAAGCATTGAGCCGGACGTTTCAAGGCAATGGCTGCATCAAATGCTACGGTTTACGGTCCGTAGTTCCAATATGGCACAGACGAATCCTCGCGCACCAACGCCATCAGCGACTCCAAACGCTTGACCAACCCGGGATGGGCCTCGGCCAGATTGACTGTTTCTCCAGGGTCCTTCGCCAGATTATAAAGCTCCAGCGGGCCATTTAGGTTTTTCTTTGCATCAAGACGAACCGCCTTCCAATCGCCCAACCGAATCGCCTGCGAGCCGGTTTTCTCAGGATATTCCCAGTAAAGGTGCCCGTGCCGTTTTTGGCCGCGCTTGCCCAACAGCGTCGGAACAAGGCTTATTCCGTCCACATCAAGCAAAGCCTTCACGCCAGCCACTTCCGCAAGTGTCGGCAAAATATCCCAGAAGGCCGATACATGATCCGAAACCGTGCCTGGCTTGATTTTCCCTGGCCACCGGGCAATCAACGGCACGCGGATGCCACCCTCGTAAACGGTCGCCTTCAAGCCGCGAAACCCATTGGCGCTCTCGAAAAATTCCGGGTCCGCCCCGCCATTCCATGCCGGACCGTTGTCGCTGCTGAACATCACCAGCGTGCGCTTCTCCAGGTTCAATTCCTTCAGCAAGTCCATCAACCGCCCCACGTCGCGGTCCATCCGGGTGATCATGGCCGCGTAGGCCGCGCGCGGCGTCGGGTGCGGCAGATACCCCTTGTTGCCGGTATAGGGAGTCTCGGGAAATTGTCCGGCATATTCCTGAACCGAATCTTCCGGAGCCTGAACCGCCACATGCGGAATGTGGAAAGGCAAGTAGAGAAAGAACGGTTTGTCTCGGTGGGCGCCAACAAATCCCAACGCCTCTTCCACCAGCAAATCATGCGCGTAATGTTTGCCAGTGAGATTGCCCTGGGAGTTGCCCTCCAAAACATGCCGCTCGCCGTTGCGCCAGAGGTGGGTCGGGTAGTGGTTGTGCGCCTGACGCTGGCAGAGGTAACCGTAGAAATAGTCAAAACCATGATGCCAAGGCGCGCCCTCGGTTTCCGCCGCGCCCAGCCCCCACTTACCGAATGCCGCCGTGGTGTAACCCGCCTTTTTGAGCAGGCCCGGCAGCGTGACCGTGCCCGCCGGCAATGGATGCTGGCCCTCCATGTGCGGATTCTTTTTCAAGTCAACGCCCTTGGGAAATTCATCGTTTCCGCGAATGCGCGCGTGCCCGGTGTGCTTGCCGGTCAACAGCACGCAACGCGACGGCGCGCAAACCGGGCTGCCTGAATAGTGTTGCGTGAAACGCATCCCCTCGCTGGCCAGACGATCCAGATGCGGCGTCCTGATTTTTTTCTGCCCGTAACTGCCCAGTTCGCCGTAGCCAAGGTCATCGGTCAGAATGAACACAATGTTCGGTTTGGCGGGTTCCAATTTTTTGGCGGCCTCAGTCACCGGGGTCACAAGGAAAATGAAGAGCGCCACCCATCCCGACGCCAAACGGCGGCGATGGTTAATAATCGAAACAAGAATAGAGAGCATCGTAGTTGTTTAATACAGAGCGCAAATTCCTTGCAAGTCTCCCACCGGAAAAATTGACCGTCGCCTGGCTGTGCTGAATTCCAGGGCCAGCCCACTTTAATTGTGTTGTGGAATCCACCGTATATTCCGGCTGCGGCCTGCCTTGTAGCCGATCGGTCCGTCGGCGGTTTCCGGAAACACCAGGACATCCGAGTCACGGCCGCCTTGGATTTCCATTTTGCCGCCGGTCTTTTTGACACGCAGCGAGGGAGGTTTTCCGGAAAATGGAGCCAGCACGGCGACAAACTCCGCCTCACGGGCGGTCTGACGGGCGATCAAAAGATTAATTTTTCTCGAACCGCTTTCCGCGGGGCAACTGCCGCTCATGGGCGTCATCGGGCCGCTGCCACCAATCCAAAACGCCAACCCCTCGTCGTTGGCGGACCACCTTCCGGAATAATGACGCGTTTCCTTTCTTGCCGACAGGTCTTCAATCCAGGGAACCGGGGCTTCAATGGGCTGGGGTTTGCCTTTCATTTGATTGAAAGCCAACTTGCCTTCCGCGCGAAAATAAAAGTCG
>CALJZV010000249.1 GCA_937983475.1 uncultured Verrucomicrobiales bacterium | reverse complement strand
CGCTGATTTTAAAACTGGTGGATTGGACCGGGCCGTTGTGGTGGTTTTGGGCGTGGGTTTGCGTGGTGGCCTTTCAACTGATCATGAGCGTCGTGGCGCCGATGTGGATTTTGCCGCTGTTCAACAAATTGACGCCGCTGCCCGAGGGCAGCTTGCGCGAGCGGTTGCTGAAACTGGCCGAGCGAACCGGTTTTCACGCCCGGAGCATCCAGGTCATGGACGGCAGCAAGCGGTCCCGGCATTCCAACGCGTTTTTCACCGGCTTCAAGAGGTTCCGGAAAATTGTGCTGTTCGACACACTGGTGGAGCAACTGGGCGAACCGGAAGTCGAGGCTGTGCTGGCGCACGAGATCGGCCACTACCAGAAGGGGCACATCCCAAGGATGCTGATCGCTTCCGCGCTGATGATGCTGGCGGGCTTCGGCCTGCTCGGTTATCTGGCGGGGCAGGAATGGTTTCAGGGGGCGTTTGGTTTTTCCGGCGAGCACCTGGCTCCAACCCTGTTGCTCTTTTCACTGTTGGCTGGCGTGGTGTCCTTCTGGATTTCGCCGCTGGCGCACTGGTGGTCGCGGAAGTTTGAGTTTGAGGCCGACGCCTACGCTGCTGATGTTTTGAAAGAGTCCCGCCCGCTGGTCAGCGCCCTGAGAAAACTCAGCGAGCGGAACTTGAGCAATCTGACACCCCACCCGGCCTATGGCGCGGTCTATTATTCGCATCCGACCCTGATGGAGCGTGAGCGCGCGTTGGCCGGACGGAACCCGGCGGTCACCACGTCTTCTGAACGATGATTTTGGAGTTCGGCAGGCGGGACCGGATGGTTGGATTTTTCAGGTAGATGGCTACGTATCCGCGCTTTTTCATTTCCTCGGAATTGCCGACCGCACAGTCATGGGGATCGCCGACCAAATACTTTTCGCGAAGGGTTTTTTGGTCCGGGCCCGGAATGTCGAGGCAAGTGACAGCGCGGTTGCCGACAAAGGTGGCGTCGTTGCAGGCTGAGTTGGTATTCGCGGTCATATCAGTATCTCCATGGTTATGGGTTAAGGGTTTTATGTTGATGTGCAGACACCATACGGCGGCAAGGATTTACATATAATCAGGAATGCGCCGTTTGCTTGCTCAGGGATGCGACTAAATGCCTTTAAAACCTGCCCCCATTTTTTACCGCTTAAAGCAGGATTGATTGCTTGGTTTTTTAGAAATCAGGCCTGTTCTGAGAGATTATCCCAGTCGGGTAAAGGTCCTTTGTCCTCATTGTTGAATCTGGTTTCCTCCGCAATGTTGTCAAACAGGAGGCGTTCATGGCCGAGGTTGTTGTCAAAAATCCGCCGGATTCCAGGATCATCACGGCTCGAATCATCTCATGGGGCGCGGTATTTGCGGGCATTGTTGTGGCGGTCATGGTGAGCCTGATTTTGGGATGCCTCGGGATGGTTTTTGGTTTGGATGCGGGGCAATCCGGCACCGCCTCGAAAGGGACACTGGCGTGGTGGACGGCCTCGAGCGTGGTGGCGCTGTTCGCCGGCGGGTGCGCGGCCGGAAGGCTCGCGGGCGTGTTGGCAGGTGTGGACACGATGCTGCACGGGGTGGTCACCTGGGGCGCGACAACCTTGTTGGCATTGCTGGCAATCGGCACAACCGCCGGGGGGCTGCTGCGTAATTCCGGCAATTTGTTGGCTGGCGGGTTGGCCGCCACCGAGTGGGGCATTGGTGATTCGAGGCAAATTGACGAACCTGCCGGAGCGCGAACCAAGGGCAACAAAACATTGGCAGCCGTGAAGGACGAGGCCCGGGCGATGCTCAGGAGCGCCCGCCAAACCGCCGGGCAACCGCTGCCGCAAAGTCCGTGGCCCGCAGAGCAAATCCTCATGGGCGCCCTCGATCGCCTTTCGGTTCAGCCTCGGGGGTCCGACGCGCAGGCCAATCGCCTCACGGTCATTGAAGTGCTCCAGGCGCAGGTAACCAAAAGCTTTGGGGAGGCCGAGGGAATTGTGGACGGGTGGATTGTGCGATTAGATTCCGCGCGCATTGAAAGTGAACCCGCAGGGACAGGGAGGTTGGAGGCGGGAGAAAGTTTCATGGGGCGAAACGCGGCAGCAGCCTGGGGCTTGCTGGCATTGCTGCTGGGTGGCGCGGCGGCAGCGTTGGGCGGAAGGGTGGGGCGCCCTGGCTGGTGAATGGTTGCCCAGAGACGTCAGTTCCGTTTGATGCCAAAGGTCTTCTCGAATTCGGCAGAAAACTTGGCGATGTCGGCGGTGATTTTTTGGGGCTGCTCGGCCATGGTGTTGAGCATGCGCTCGGTGCTGTCGGGCTTGAACCGTATCAATTCCGCCGCCGCAATGATCAGGGCGAGGTAGTTGTTGATGTCGTGCCGCATCTTGGACAATTTGCTGTTTAATTCAGCAATTTGTTCGGGAGTCAGCGTGACTGGCTCATTTGGCAGCAGCATGGGCAAACGATGTCCAGAGTGTCAGGTGATTGCAAGATTGTTTCCCGGAGACTTTCCGCAACAACAGGAAACGAGCCTCAAGGCACTTTCAGCACGCGGAAATGACGCGGGCTGCCGTCGGGAAAATTGGAAAAGATCACGGTGGCGCTCGTTGGCACGATTGGGTTGGTCGCCCGGCTCCAGACCGACAAATCCTGCGAGGTCTGTATTTCATACAAGTGGTAGGTCCGTGCCGGGAATTGCAGGCTGTTGGTCGAATAACTGGTCACCTTCAAGGCGGAATTGGCATCAATCGGGCTGGTGCCCAGGCGGAATTCGTTCAGGTTGGAAATGCCGTCGCCGTCGAAGTCCGCGTTGGCGCTCCGGTTCGGGCCTGCGGCAGGGTCGGCGTTGCCGAAATGCGTAATCATCCAGGAATCGGGCAGGCCGTCGCCACCGCCGGTGCCCGGCTTGGAGTCCTGGTAAAATCGCATGACGCGCACTTTGATGTAGGGCGACGCGTGGGTGCCGTCGGAAAAGCGCACGTTGACCTTGTCGTAAAATAAGCCGCTGGCCGGGTCCAGCGCCGCGCTGTCGCTGAAATAACCCGATGGAGTGAACTTCAACGTGCTGCCGACGAGGGAAAAACTCCCGTAGTTGGCCGTCGCGTTGGTGGTCGTCATCGTGAGGCTGTCGCCCTGCAAATCGTAACCGCGCAGTTCCACTTCATTGATGCCTGCCACGTTGGGCGTGCTCGGCGCGGTCACAATGTCCATGATGCGGTCGTAGCTGAACGGCGGCGTATTGAAGGGATGCACCAGGCGGATCTTTGGTGGATCGTACGCCCCAAGCGACGCGCCACGCCCGTCGGCATGCACGGTGTAATACATGGCCGCCTCCCTGAGTGTGGTGTCCGGCTCGGACGCATTTTCGCTGCTGTGATCGAGGCTCAGCACATGGCCAATCTCGTGGCAAAGGACCTCCTCGAACGTGGACAATGTCTGCATCGAAGTTTTGGTGTGTTTGAGCACGATGTATCCGCGGTTGTTGTGGAAAAACTCCTGCCCGCCCACCTTGCCGCCCATGCCGCCGTTGGGGAAATCACTTGGAATCGAGTAGTTGCGCCCGCCGATACCCAAGGTCGTTGAGCCGGTGATGTAGCCGTAAAGGTCATGCAACTGGATGCGGATTTTGCCGTCGTTGATGGCCACGTTGGGCGCGGCCTGGCCGAAATTCTGCGTGCCCTCATAGACAAACTGCACCGATGAAACCTGGCTCCACGCCTGCAACGCGTTGCTTACCGCGTTCAGCGCCTGCGACAGGCTGATGCCCGAAGGCAGGGCCTGCGCGTCCACGATGTAGGGAATTTTCTCGCCGCGATCCAGCGCGGTGAACCGGCTGGAAATCCCGTTGCCATCGGTCAGCAACCCTCCAACAACCGACACGCCCGGACTGCCCGCTTGGGAAGTGGTGTCCATGCCCTGCGCCGAGGGATCGGGCACCAGCCTTCGGATTTCTGAGAGCAGCGCATCGTCCTCGGGCGCGAAGGAGGCCGCAGCCCCGGCCTTGCCTTGCTCCTGCCGGCGCAGTCTCGCCGCGCTGGCGCTGCCATCAAACGCAAACAGCGTTCCATCCTCCCGCGCGTCCAGAAACACCACGCGCTCCTCGCCGGGAACAAACCGGGGCGCAAAACCGTCCACCTCGCCTTCCTCGCCCCACTGGCCGCCGCGATGAATCACTTGCAGGTGCTCGGGAAACCGGCCCTTCAAGGCCTCGTCCACGCGCAGGAGAGTCCGCGTGTAAATGCCGCCATCGTCGGGATTCCGGAAGCAACTGTTCTGCACCACCGTGCCGCGAACGATGGCTTTGGCTGCGGCGGTGCGCTCCTCAAGGCTCAGGGGCAACGTGGATGCCGCGATCAGGGCGGCGGCACTGGCAAAAAATACAGCCCAGGCGAGGAAAAATCGGTGGCGCATGATGCCGCGGATTCTCCCCGAAATTCTGTTTTTCGGCAAGTTCACAGGCATTTCAGGCGCATGATCCCAAACTGCTTCAAAGGGTGTAGCTTCTTTCTCGACTGAATGAGGAATGCAGAAAGTGTCTAAGTGATTTTTGCCTTCGATTTTGGACCACTCAAGGCTTCTTCACCGTCGTGCCAGTAACCGCGCGTAATACCCTTGCTTGCGGTCCAGTTCCTCCGGGGATCCGATCTCGGTGAGGCGCCCTTCCTCAAGCACCAGAATTTTGTTGGCCTGTCGGATGGTTTCCAGCTTGTGGGCGACGACCAGCGTGGTGCGGCCGCGCATGAGCTTGTGCAAACTCTGCAACACCAGCGATTCGCTTTCGGCGTCGAGCGCGCTGGTCGGCTCGTCGAGCAAGAGGATGGGCGCGTCCTTCAGGAACGCCCGCGCCAGGTTGATGCGCTGCTGCTCGCCCACGCTCAACCGCGCCGCGCCGTCGCCGACCGGCGTGTCGTAGCCCTTGGGCAGCCTGCGGATGAACCCGTCGGCGTTGGCCGCGCGCGCCGCCGCCTCGATCTCCTCGCGCGAGGCGTTCATTTTGCCGTAAGCAATGTTCTCGGCGAGCGTGCCCGGCAGGAGAATCGGCTGTTGCAGCACCAGCGCCATCTGCGCCCGAAGCTCCTTTAATTTCAACTGCCGCACGTCCACGCCGTCGAGCTTCACCGCGCCGCTGGTGGGGTCGAAGAAGCGCGGCAGCAGGTTCAACAACGTCGTCTTGCCCGCGCCACTGGGACCGATGAGCGCCACGGTTTCCCCGGCGTCCAAGTGAAATGAAACTTCGCGCAGCACGAGCCGGTCGTTCTCATAGGCAAATGAAACCTTCTCAAACTCAATCTCGCCCCGGACAATCAGGGGCGCATGAGTCGTGTTGAGTGAAACGGGATCCCCTTTGGGCGAGGCCTCAGGCTTGCCACTCGTCACGCTGCGGGCGTCAGGCGCTTCGCGGACCTCCTCCGGCGCGTCAAGAATGTCGAAAACCCGCCGTGTGCCCGCGCTGGCGCCGGCCACCGTGGCGCCCACCTGCGACGGCCGGCTGACCGGCCCGAAGAG
>CALJZV010000248.1 GCA_937983475.1 uncultured Verrucomicrobiales bacterium | reverse complement strand
GAATTTCGACCGTCTGCGGCGTGACCATCGGCCAGAGTGTGACGCTCAAACCAATCACAAAAACACCCGCGGCAATGCCTTTTCCGCCCCAATCCAACCATTCACCCACCAACAACAAGCCGAGACCAGCAAAAAGCCCGATCAGAAATCGCGGAATGGCTTTGGCGATGAAGGCAAACGCGCGAATCGATTCCTGCTCGCAGGCAGGCGAACAGACCGTTGCGACAATCACCTGGCGCTTTTGCGCGACCCTGACCTCGATTGGCGCGTTGACTCTTTGCGCGCACCACAAACACTGGCCACGGTCTTCGGGGAAACGAATCTCTTTCATGGTCATTTGATGTAATAGCCAGACGACTTCCATGTCCCGTCTTTTTCCAGCGTGAACGTCACTGTTTCAACAGCCTCCGCCTTGTTTGCAAAAGCAGTTTGAAACTGCATGACGACGTGCTCGCCAACCGCGCCGGGAAGATTCGTCGTGTGCTGCGCGGAAATCAGCGTGCGCGAAACTAGTTTTCCAAGAGGACCCCGAAAAGCTTCAAGCTGGGCAACCCATGTTTTCTCCGGAACCACTTTTCGAAAAACGTCAGCGGCATTTTCCCAACTCTGGCCGTAGGCACCACTATCAATCCCTTCCAGCCAGCCTCGCGCAGCCGTCAGGGCGCTTAACTGCTTTTCCGCTATCGAAGGGCCAGTCGCCGAGAAAGGTTCTTTCCGCTCCTTGGCCCATTCGAACGCTTTAACTTCGCCATTGATCATTCCAGCGATGGCACGGGCTTTTTCGCGCACGGAAGGTTCAGATGATTGCAAATGAGTACGCAACGCATCCAGAAAAGCGGCTTTTTGATCCCGAACTCCCCAGGCGATGCGATGAAGATCATTCGGATCGTCCACTTTAATCGCGATGTCCGCCAGCGTGCGCAGAATCGCAGGCGTTTTCGGATGGGTTACCGAAAGTCCGAAGTAAATGGCGTAATGGCGCGTGCCGTAGCGGTCGGCGTTGGGTTCGCGGCATTCGGCGGCGTGGTACATGAGCTCGATGGACTCGGCGGAGCCCTTGCCGGACGGTGTTCAGAATGTCCCGGTCGGTGCGCTTGTCCCTGTTCGGGTCCTGCCAAAGTGCATCCAAGACCAGGCCTGCTTCAGCGTCATCGGGAAAATAGGCGTCAAAATCCGGGGGGCGATAAGGAGTGTCCGATTGCCAAGCCGGATGGATCGCCGCTGAAGATACCTGACCACCAGTCCCTGCGGAGCTTTCCACAAGCTTGTAGCGAATCTTCACGCCCTTGGGCTCGGTCACGAGGCCGAGGATTTGGAGAATGCCAGCGTTGCCTTCGCCGGTTTTAAATAGATAAGTCGCCGGAGATTGCCTCGTCCCGATAATCGACAAAACGCCCGCCTCCTTGGCAGCGGAAACCTCCTGTTCAACCAGGGTTGCCGGGAAATTGCTCCACGAATGACTCGAAAAAGCCAAGGCGCGAAGCTGAATTCCCACAACGCCGGGCTGCCTGAGCGATAAGTTGGAAAGCAGATCAATGCGATTGGTTTGAAGCCATTGATCCCATGGACCGGTTTCTTTCTCGATCACATTAGTCCGTTTTGGGGTCAACAACTCCAGTGGCGCGTTAAACAACCGGCCTGAGTCCAAATCCAAGCTGCTCTCCTTGCCGGACAAATCTCCCGGCAGAACAAGTTCAACAGCGCGAGCGAATCCGGGAACTTGTTCCTCCTCCGCGCTCGCAGTGGCCTTGGGCGCGTTCAAAGCGAAGATGATTTCCTCCAGGTCCTTTTCAGAAAAATTGCCGGTGATGTTGATCGCGCCGCCAGTGATTTTTCCTGCAATAACGGGCGCGGCGACCACCTTTTGATCAAAAACAATGGCCAGTTGTTTGCCGATGTTTTCTCCGGTCAATTTGGCAAACCTTTCTTTGCCTGCATCTGTCAGGAGAATCGCGACCTCCGCTCTTCCATTGGAATCGGCCAGATGCGCACTGGCCACGGCGGAACCGTCCATCCAAACCTTCTTATGCACTCGCAGCGTTCGATGACCGGTTTTGTCTGCGGGATCAGACAATTCATCAACGGGACCAGCGAAGCTTTCATTGGCATCCGCGACAAACCGAAACTCCAGCCGGAATGTGGCGGGATTCGCCCTGCTGTCCTGCTCCACCACCGGGCCGAAGAACAGACCGTCGTGGTCCTGTTCAAGTGCTAATGTTGAGTTGGACGAGGAAACAACGGAAGGCAGGCCAGTGACTATTTTCTCACCAGAGGCAGACCGAGCGAATGCCACCAGAGTTGCCAGACCAAGAACTCCCACCAACGCCGTCCACTCGATCCACGGACGATGGAAGCCGCGTTTTCGAAAGAGTGCTTTTACATCAGAGCGAAGCAGGACTCGGAAAAGCAAGGCGACAAGAATCAATCCGAGCATGAGCAGAAGCCCAGATGTCCAATTCGCTAAGTCCTGCGGTAAGTCCCTCCCGTTGAACTTAGCGTAAGTGCGACCAGTTCCACCCACAAATAAGCCTGCGCCAAGCACAAGCAGCATTAGGCCCAAAACCAAAACAGGATATGCAAGTGCCACTCTGCGCCACCAAGGACGACAACGAAGCAACCCCACTCCAATGGGAATCCCCAAAACTCCGAAATTGATATTATGAACGTCTTGAAAAATGCCTTCAGCGATGTTCCAAGCAGCGAAACAACCGCTGATAATGAACAGGGCTGCAACAATTATCAGCGACCAAGGGCGAGTGGCAGCAGGCGCTTGTGTCTGCTCGTGGCTTCCAATTGGATTCTTTAATGCCTTCTCCGGCAGTCGATCTTCTTTAGCAGAAGCGATCACCGTCTCCACCTGCGTCTTGAGCACGCTCGCTTGCCCGTAACGCCGCTCCGGATTCCTCTCCAGTGCGCGCAGAACGATCTCGTCCAGGCGCACATCGATCTGCACTTTCTTCGAGGGCGGTTCGATGCGTTTGCCGGGCAGTTCGCCAGTGAGCATCTGGTAAAACACCACGCCCAAGGCGTAGATGTCAGCGCGATGATCGACCTCGAGCGGTTTCTCCTTTTGTTCCGGCGCCATGTAATGGGGTGTGCCCATGACTTTGCCGGCGTCGGTGAGCGCGCTGGTAGGGCGCGTCACTCCGTGCGCGCCGCCTTCGGACTGAGCGGCTTCGGCGGGCAGAGGACTGCCCGCCCTACCTTCAACAATCTTCGCCAACCCAAAATCCGCTACCTTCACCCGGCCGCGACGGTCCATGAGAATGTTCTCCGGCTTGATATCCCGATGCACGATGCCGTGGTCGTGCGCGAACTGGAGCGCATCGCAAATCTGCGGCACGATGGCCAGCGCTTCGCGCGCAGAAATGCGCTCCCCGCCCAGCAACTGCCGCAGGCTCACGCCGTCCACATACTCCATGAGGAAGTAATAAAGAGGACCGGTTTGCTTCTCCCTCTCCTCCCCGCGGAGGAGAGGGTCGGGGAGAGGAGGCTGTCCCTCTCTCCGGGTTTCTCCCGGTTCATCCTTCACGGAGCGAGAGGGAGGCCCTTCAGCCCTGCCAAAATCATGGATCGTGAGGCTCTTCGGGTGGTTGAGCCTCGCCAGCGCGCGGGCTTCGCGGGCGAACCGTTCGGCAAATGCCGGATCATCGC